>DASTZE010000229.1:0-5678 GCA_035764425.1 Gaiellaceae bacterium | reverse complement strand
AAACAGGCCTGGGAAGAGTACGACGCACTCGGCCTGAGACAGCAGCTCGGAGCCCCTCCCGAACGCCTTCTGAGCGCCGACTACATGCCCATCGCGTGGTAGCCGGCGTCGACGTACAGCGTCGTCCCGGAGATGTTCGCCGCCTCGTCCGAGAGCAGGTAGGCGGCGGCCGCGCCGCAGTCGTCCGACTCGATCTGGCGGTGGAGCGGGGCCCGCTCCTCGAACATCGTCTGCATCGTCGTGAACCCGGCGATCGAGCGGGCCGCGAGCGTCCGCACGGGCCCGGCCGAGATCGCGTTCACGCGGATGTTCTTCTGCCCCAGGTCCCAGGCCAGGTAGCGAACGGACGCGTCCAGCGCCGCCTTGGCGACGCCCATGACGTTGTAGTGGGGCACGGTGCGCTCGCCGCCCAGGTAGGTCATCGTCACGATCGAGCCGCCGCCGCGCTCGCGCATGAGCGGCTCGGCCGCGCGCGCGCACGCGACGAGGGAATAGGCGCTTACGTCGTGCGCCAGCCAGAAGCGGTCGCGCGGCGTGTCGATGAATCGGCCCTCGAGGTCCTCGGCCGCGGCGAAGGCGACCGAGTGGACGAGCAGGTCGAGCCCGCCGAGGGCCTCGGCCGAGTCCGCGACCACGCGCTCGACGTCGGCGTCGGAGCGCACGTCGCACTCGGCGACGAGCGGCGACGAAACCGACTCGGCGAGGTCGCGGACGCTCTTCTCGATGCGCTCACCCTGGAAGGTGAACGCGAGCTGCGCGCCCTCCTCCACCAGCCGGCGAGCGATCGCCCACGCGATCGAACGCCGGTTCGCGACGCCCAGCACAAGTCCCGTCTTTCCCTCGAACCTCCCGGCCACCGCGGCGAGTCTAATCGCCGAGATTTTTTCGCCAGGTTTCTCCGGTAATCTCTGACAACTTGCGGGGTCGCGTCATCTGTATCGCAGCACTCGTAGCGCTCATGGCCGCGACCAGCGCGTCGGCCGCGTTCGTCCGCATCCAGCCGCGCGTGCGTGCCGGCGAGGTCGCCGTCCCGCGGGTCCGGGCCGGTCATCTCTGGATCCCGCCGCAGCAGTCCTCGCACAGAACCCGGGTGATCACGACGCTCCGCCTGCCACCGCTCGCGGCGGCGCGGGGCAGCTCCTTCGCGTTCGCCGGCCCGTTCCGCCGCCTGGACGTCCGGGCAGCGAGTTCGAAGGCCTACCTGGCGGCACTGGCCAAGGCGCAGGCCGTCGCGGTCGCCCAGATCAAGGCGGCGATCCCGGCGGCGAGGATCCAGGAGCGCTACCGGATCCTGCTCGACGGCTTCACCGTGAACCTGCCCGTGTCCAAGCTCCCCGCGCTGCGGAAGCTTGGCGTCGTACACCGGATCTACCCGAGCCTCCAGTACACCGAGAACCTCAACCGCAGCCCGGCGATCATCGGCGCCACGCAGTTCACGGCGGCCACGGGCGCGACGGGCGCGGGCGTCAGGGTCGCGGTCGTGGACGACGGCATCGACGCGACGAACCCGTTCTTCAACCCGACCGGCTACCAGTACCCGGCGGGCTTCCCCAAGGGCGGGCTCAGGTGGACGACGCCGAAGGTGATCGTCGCCCGCGCCTACCCGGGACCCGGGTCAGGCCGGGCAGGGCGCCTGCCTGTCGACCCCAAGGAGTCGTTCCACGCGACGCACGTCGCCGGCATCATCGCGGGCAATGCGAACACGACCGCCCCGGCCGGCCGCGACCATCCGCTGACCACCGGCCTGTCCGGCGTCGCCCCGCGGGCGTACCTGGGCAACTACCGGGTCTTCAACGCGCCCTCGCCGGTCGGCAACGTCGCGAACACGCCGGAGATCGTCAAGGCGTTCGAGGACGCCGTCGCCGACGGCATGAACGTCATCAACTTCTCCGGCGGCGGCCCGCAGACCGACCCGATCAACGACGCGATGTACGAGACGGTCGCGAACGTCGTGAACGCCGGGGTCGTGCCGGTCATCTCGGCCGGTAACGACCGCGAGGACTTCGGCCTCGGCACCGCCGGCTCGCCGAGCACCGCGCCGGACGCGATCTCCGTCGCGGCCGTCTCGAACAGCCAGGTCTTCTCGCCGGCGGTGAGCGTCACGGCGCCGGGCGCGCCGGCCTCGCTCGCGCACATCGGCTTCCAGCCCGCCGGCGGCGTGCTGACGCCCGCGGCATGGCAGACGGCGAACGAGACGCTGGTCGATGCCGGCTCGCTGACCGACAGCCAGGGCCAGCCCGTCGACCGGAAGCTCTGCGGCACCGACCCGACCAATCCCAGCGGGCCGACCACGCCGCTGCGCGGCACGCCGCTCAAGGGCGCGATCGCCCTCGTCGATCGCGGCACCTGCACCTTCGTATCCAAGGCAGGGCGAGCCGTCGCCGCCGGCGCGATCGGCGTCATCGTCGTCGACAACCGCGCGGGCGAGGCAAACCCGATCCCGATCCGACTCCAGGTGCCGTCAGGGATGATCGGCCAGGCCGACGCGGCGACGCTGCGCGGCTACCTCTCCACCACCGGCGGCCGCACGACGATCCGCATTTCGCGCACCTTCGAGGACATCCCGACCGGGCGCAGCGGCGTCGTCACCAGCTTCTCGTCCGCGGGCCCGACGGCCTACGAGCACGCGATGAAGCCCGACGTGGCCGCGCCGGGCGGCGCGATCCTGTCGTCGACGCTGCCGAACGCCGGCGGGCCGTTCGCCGTGTTCGACGGCACGAGCATGTCGGCACCGCACGTCTCGGGCGCCGCCGCCCTGCTTCTGCAGCGGCACCCCGACTGGACGCCGCACCAGGTCAAATCGGCGCTGATGTCCACTGCGGGCGCGGCCTGGGGCGACTCGGCGAGGACCAAGGAGGCATCCGTGCTGCTCGAGGGCGCCGGCCTGGTCAACGTCCAGGCGGCCGACAGCCCGAAGATCTTCACCGACCCCGGCTCGCTCTCGTACGGCTACCTCCGTCCCGCCTCGCGCGCCGCGAGCAGCACCCTGCTCCTCGCCGTGCAGGACGCCGGCGGCGGCGCCGGGACGTGGAGCGTCACCGTGCAGCCGCAGTCCGCGAGCAACGGCACGGCGATCGACGCTCCGCCGCTCCTGACCGTCCCGCCGGGCGGGACGACGACACTCGCCGTGACCGCGCGCGCGGCCCAGGGCGCGCCGACCGGCGACGACTACGGCTTCGTGCTCCTGAAGCAAGGCGGGGTCACGCGCCGCATCCCGTACGGCTTCTTCGTCTCCACGCCACAGCTGGCGCTCGACGCGCCGCCGAAGCCGATCGCGAAGCTCCAGGTCGGCACGACGCGCACGGGTGCCGACCGCGTCGACGTCTACCGCTGGCCCGGCTCGCCGTTCGGCCCGCCCGCGACCTACACCGGCCAGCCGGTGGACGAGGGCGGCTCGGAGCGCCTGTACTCGATGCATGTCGAGGAGCCGGTCGTGAACTTCGGCGCCGCGATCGTCGAGTCGAGCCGGGGTTCGATCGTCGACCCCTGGCTGCTCGGCTCCGTGGACGAGAACGACGTCCAGGGCTACGCTGGCACGCCCGTCAACGTGAACTCCTTCATGTTCAACTACGAGGTCGACGTGGGCGCCGCCGGGGCGGTCTTCGCACGTCCGAAGACCTACTACATCGCGGTCGACTCGCCGACGATCCCGAACGTCGACGCCACGGTCGGCGGCCAGTACCTGCTGCGCTCGTGGGTGAACGACGTCACGCCGCCGGCGGCGTCGCTCCTGACGCGAAAGGTCGCCGCCGGGCGCCCGACGCTCGTCGTGCGCATCCACGACCCGCAGCCGACGCCGGGCAGCGAGTCCGGCATCGACCCGACGTCGATCGTGCTCGCCTACCGCAACGTCCTGCTCGCGGCCTCGGCGTACGACTCGACCAGCGGCCTCGCGGTCTTCGGGATGCCGGCGAACGCGCCGCCGATCCCGGCGAGGAAGATCCCGGCCGTCGTCGTCGCCTCCGACTACCAGGAGTCGAAGAACATCGTCACGCCGGGCGGCGCGGTCCTGCCGAACACGACCTTCCGCCGGGTCACGATCCGCGGCACCAGAGGCGCGGCCGGCACGTGGATCTTCCCGCGCAAGAATGCGTGCCTCGGGCCGGAGGCGAGGCTCGTCGTCGCCGCCAGCTCGGTCGGCAAGGTGCGGGGCGTCAGCTTCGCGTACGACGGCCACCCGATCGTCACGGCCACGCAGGCGAACGTCGGCCTCTACGCCGCCACCTGGCACACCAGCCGGTCGCATCTCGGGCGGCACAGGCTGACCGCGACCGTCGTGGGCACACGCGGCCAGCGCACGACGATCACGCGCATCGCGCGTGTCTGCACCCGGAAGGCCTAGTTCGAGTCGCGCCGGATATTCGCCGCGTAGCCGTCATCACGGGTGGAAGCACCGGCATCGGCGAGGCGATCGCCCGACGGCTCGCCGCGCGGGACTGGCTGACGGTCCTCGTCGCGCGCCGCGAGGAGCTGCTGCGCCCCCTCGCGGAGGAGCTGGGCGGCGAGTACGAGCTCTGCGACGTCGCCGACCGCGAGGCGGTCGAGCGCATGGGCGCGGCCGTGACCGAGCGGCATCCGGCGCTCGGCATGCTGGTCAACAACGCGGGCATGCCCGGGCGAGGCGACTTCACGAAGCTCGACGCCGAGCGCATCGAGCGCGTCACCGACGTCAACTACCTCGGCACCGTCTGGGTCACGCGCGCCTTCCTGCCGGCGCTCGAGGCCGGTCGGCCCTCGCACATCGTCAACATCGTCTCCGTCGCCGGCACCGTCTCCTGGGGCCCGGCCGGGCCGTACGCCGCCTCGAAGCACGCCCAGCTCGCGTTCTCGCGCGGCCTCACGGCCCAGCTCGCACCGCGCGGCATCGCCGTGCACACGATCAACCCGGGCTTCGTCGAGTCCGAGACGTTCCCGCAGCGCGGCGTGCTCAAGAACCCGCTCCTCGAACGGGCCGTGATCGACCCGCCGGATGTCGCCGCGGCGGTCATGCGCGCGGTCGACCACAACCGCCGCGAGATCTACGTGCCGCGCTGGTACCGGGTCGCCGCGATCGCGCAGGCGCTCGTGCCAGGGCTGATGGACCGCTTCTCTACGCGCGGCTGAGCGCGGCGAGCACCTCGCCGTCGTCGGGCCAGCGTCCGACGGACTGCTTCGAGAAGA
Organism: Gaiellaceae bacterium; assembly: GCA_035764425.1. Lineage (GTDB taxonomy): Bacteria > Actinomycetota > Thermoleophilia > Gaiellales > Gaiellaceae > JACVRM01. The sequence goes on along the minus strand of DASTZE010000229.1, from coordinate 518 downwards.
CGATGGTCCCGTCCGCGATCACGTCGTACTGGCTCTTGCGGCCCTCGAGGGGCACCGCGTCGAAGCCGTTGGCGTTGAGCTCGGCCGCGAGACTCGCGGCCCGTTTGTCGTAGCCGTTTCAGACGGGGCAGTAATGGATCTCGACGCGCATGCCCTGATCCTACTCAGGCGCCGTAGGGCCGCTTCTGCAGCACGTACCAGCCCACGGTCGTCTGGTACGAGTCGTGCCCGGGCGCGAGCTGCTCGGCCCGCTCGCGCTCGGCCCCGGCGCAGCCGGCGAGGTCGAGGTAGGAGCCGAGCTCGCGATGCTCGTCGCGCAGTTCGTCGCGGACGGCGACGAGGTTGTTGGCCTCGAAGAGCCCGCGCATGTCCGGGTCGGTCAGCGCGCGCACGTGGGACGGGTCGCGGGCGGCCTCGAAGCGGTTCAGCTCCAGCGCGGCCAGCGGATCGAGCGGCGCGATCTGATCGACGATCAGCAGCGTGCCGCCGAGGCGTGTCACGCGGGTCATCTCGGCCAT
>DASTZE010000228.1:0-5322 GCA_035764425.1 Gaiellaceae bacterium | reverse complement strand
CGCGGCTGCCGTCGTAGGCGGCGAGCGCCTGCTCGCGCTGCTCGACCGCCTCCTGGTCGAGATGGGTGGTCGGCTCGTCGAGGACGAGCTGGTTCACGTTCTGTGTCTGGAGCTCGGCGAGCTGCGCGCGCGTGCGCTCGCCCGGCGAACGCACGCGCGCGCAGCTAGCCGAGCTCCAGATACGCGAGGTCAACCTGCTCGTCCTCGACGAGCCGACCAACCATCTCGACCTGGAAGCGGTCGAGCAGCTCGAGCAGGCGCTCGCGGCCTACGACGGCAGCCTCGTCGTCGTGTCGCACGACCGCCGCTTCCTCGAACACGTCGCGCCGGGCCGCGAAGTCCGGCTTTCGGCGTAGCGCCGCTATAGTGGGGCGCTCCGATGGCCGTTCCGAAGCGCAAACAGACAAGCACGCGCCGCGACAAGCGCCGCGCCCAGCACCGGCTCGAGGCGCCGCGCGTCAACCTCTGCCCCAACTGCGGCCATCCCACGCGGCCCCATCACGTCTGCCCGAACTGCAAGACGTACCGCGGGCGGGACGTCGAGCCGCTGCCGACGGCGGCGCCGTAGCCCTCGCTTACCCGCCGCATACCCTGTTAGCATCGCGCGTCCCTTACACCGAACAACGGCAAGCGAGGTCAGATGGCAGCGTCGCGCGAGGAAATCTACGAGCGGGTCCGGGAAGTGCTGAGCGAGCAGCTCGGTGTCGATGAGAGCGAGATCACCGAAGAGGCTTCGTTCCAGGACGACCTCGACGCGGACTCGCTGGACCTCGTCGAGCTGATCATGGAGCTCGAAGATCAGTTCGGGATCAAGATCTCGGACGAGGACGCGCAGAAGATCCAGACGGTCGGTCAGGCTGTCGACTACGTCTCGTCGCGCCAGTAGCGGCCAGGCCGCTGCAACCGCCGAGCTCGGCCGCCTGATCGCCGAGCTTCCTCCCGAGCGGCTCGGCAATGTCTTCACGCACTCGTCCTGGGCGCCGGACAGGGCGTCGTCGTACGAGCGCCTCGAGTTCCTGGGGGACAGCGTGCTGGAGCTCGCGATCGCGCGCGCGCTGTTCGACCGTTATCCGGACTTCCAGGAGGGCCGGCTCGCGAAGGTGAGGTCGCACGTCGTCTCTCGGGCGAGCTGCGCCGTGGTCGCGCGCGAGCTCGACCTCGGTACGCGTCTCGCGGACCAGGCGCAGGAGATTCCGGCCGAGGAGCTCGACCGGCTCCGGCGCAACCGCAACGTCCTGGCCGCGCTGCTCGAAGCGGCGCTGGCCGCGATCTACCTGGAGCACGGCTTCGAGAAGGTGGAGCCGGCCATCGTCGAGGCGTTCATGCCGCGGATCGAGTACGCGCTGACGAGCCACGTCGACCACAAGACGGAGCTCCAGGAGGCGCTCGCGCGGCTCGGCCGCTCCGTCACCTACCAGGTGCTCGAGGTCGAGGGCCCGCCACACGACCGTCGCTTCACGTGCGCCGCCCTGATCGACGGACGCCAGGAGGGCGTCGGCACCGGCCGCTCCAAGAAGGCGGCCGAGCAGGAGGCCGCGCGCCAGGCGCTCGACGGCCTCACGGCCGAGGCGGCGTAGTCCGCCGCGGGCGGTAGCGTCCCCGCCGCGTTGCACCTGCAGGCGATCAGACTCCGCGGCTTCAAGAGCTTCCCCGACGACGTGGAGGTGCGGCTCGAGCGCGGCGTCGCGGTGATCGTCGGGCCGAACGGCTCCGGAAAGTCGAACGTGGCCGACGGCCTGCTGTGGGCGACCGGCTCGCTGAGCCCGACCGAGCTGCGCGCCGAAAAGCCGGACGACGTCCTCTTCACCGGCACCGACGCGCGCCAGGCGGCGAAGTGGTGCGAGGTCGAGCTGCGCTTCGACAACGAGGACGGCTCGTGGAGCGACCTCCCGTACGCCGAGGTGTCGATCATGCGCCGGCTGCACCGCGGCGGCGAGGGCCAGTACCTCGTCAACGGCGGCGCCGTCCGCCGTACCGACCTCGTCGAGCTGCTCGCGGACGTCGGCCTCGCAAGCGGCGTCACCGTCATCGGCCAGGGCAAGGTCGAGGAGATCCTCGGCTCGAGCCCGGCCCAGCGGCGGGCGATGATCGAGGAGGCGGCCGGCGTCGGCCGCTTCAAGCGCCGCCGCCACCGGGCCGAGCTGAAGCTCGCCCGCGTTGCGGTCGAGGTCGAGCGGGCGAAGGATGTCGAGGCCGAGGTGCAGAAGCGCCTGCGCCCGCTCGCGCTGCAGGCAAGCGCGGCGGCGCGCGCGGAGAAGCTGCGGGGCGAAGTCGGCGCGCTGCGGCGCCGCATCGACGCGCTGGCGCTGGCCGAGGTCGAGTCGAGGGCCGCCGACCTCGAAGGTCGGCGCACGGCCGCCTCGCTCGAGCGCCGCCGCCACGACGAGCGGCTCGAGTCGCTGCTGCGCGACCGCAACGAGGCCGAGGAGGAGCTGGCGGACGCGGCCGGGCGCCGCGAGTCCTCGACCGGCTCGCTCTACCGCCTGCGCGGCGCAGTCGACCGCCTGACGATGCGCCGCGAGGCGGCCGAGGCGCAGGCAGCCGAGCTCTCGGCGCGGCTCACGCTGCACGAGACCGCGGATCCGCAGGCGCGGTCGCGCGCGGAGCTCGCGCGGGGGGCGGCCGTCGCCGACCGGGCGGCGCGCGAGGCAGAGCATGCTCGCGAGTCGGTCGAGGACCGGCTGGGCGTGGCCCGCGACCGCCTTGCCGTGCTCGAGCGCTCCCTGGCCGAGCGCGAGGGGCTCGCGCCCGCCGCGCGTGCGCTCGCCGAGGAGGGCGAGCAACTCGCGCTTTCGCTGCTCGACGTCGACCCCGGGTACGAGCGCGCCGTGGCGGCGGCGCTCGCATGGCGGGCCGGAGCGCTCGTGGCCGAGAGCCACCAGGACGCGCTGGCGCTCGTCGACCGCGCGCGCTCGGGCGGGCTCGGGCCCCTGGGCGTCGTCGTCCCGCCGGTCGCTGCACCGGCCGGGCAGCCGCCGCTCGCAGACGCAGAGCCGCTGGGAGCGCACGTCCGACCGCGCCCCGGTGGCGAGGCCGTTGCCGCGCTGCTCGACGGCGTCTGGGTCGTCGACGAAGGCCGGATCGCCGACGTCACGTCGGGGCACGCGGTCACGCGCGAGGGCTACCGCTACGAGCCGGCGCGCGGCGTCGTCTTCTACGCGGGCGAGACCGCGGAGGCCGTGCTGCTCGAGCTCGAGGCGCGCCGCCGCTCCCTCACGGAGGCGATCGCGGCCGACGAGGGCGAGCTCGATGACGTGCGCGCTCGTGAGACGGAGGCCCGCACCGAGGCCGCCGCCTCTGCGGTGGCGCTCGCGGAGGCCGGCCCGACGCTGCCCGCGATCGACCCGGGGCTCTTCCGCCGCGCGCATGCGGCCGCGACGCGGCTGGGCGACGCCCTCCGAGCCGCGGAGGCGATCGCCGCCCGGCTCGAGACGCCGCTCCGCGCCCGCGCCGACGCGGGCGGCGAGCGCACGCGCGAGCTCGCCGAGTCGCTGCGCCGCCTTGCCGCGGACGAGGCCGAGGTGCGCCGCGCCGCCGGCGAGGCGGCCGCCCAGCTCTCCGCCGTGGAAGTCGATCTCGCCCGCCTCCGCGCCGAGGCCGACGAGCTCAAGCGCCGCCTCGGCGATGAGCCGGTCGAGGCGGGCGACGAGCCGGGTGACGCGCTCATCGAGAGGCTGGTGCGCTTGGAGCGGCGGCTCGAGGCGCTCGGCCAGGTGAACCCGCTCGCCAAGGAGGAGTACGAGCGCGAAAAAGAGCGGCTCGCCGAGCTCGTCGAGCAGCGCGAGGACCTCGAGCAGAGCCTCGCCGAGCTCGAGGAACTGCGCGCCCAGCTCACGGACGCGGTCGACTCGCGCTTCAATGCGACCTTCGACGCGGTCGAGCGGGCGTTCACAGAGGTCGCCGCCACGCTCTTCCCCGGCGGCGATGGCCGCCTGAAGCTGACCGAGCCGGAGCTCGACGGCGAGGACGAGGGCGCCGAGCCGGGGGTCGAGATCCAGCTGCGCCCGGCCGGCAAGCGGGTGACCCGGCTCTCGCTGCTGTCCGGCGGCGAGAAGGCCCTCGGTGCGCTCTCGTTCCTGTTCGCGCTCTTCCTGGCGCGGCCGTCGCCGTTCTACCTCCTCGACGAGGTCGAGGCCGCGCTCGACGACACCAACATCGGCCGCTTCGTCGAGCTGCTCCGCCGCTACGCCGACCGGGCGCAGTTCATCGTCGTCACGCACCAGAAGCGCACGATGGAGGCGGCCGACATTCTCTACGGCGTGACGATGGGCCCCGACGGCGTGTCGCAGATCGTTTCGCGGCGCACGCCGCACGCCTCCCACGCCTCCCACGCCTCCCCGCTCGCGGTCGCATAACTACCCTCCGCCCGATGGCGAGGACGTGGGCGGACCTGCTGGGGGAGGACAACGGCATCCCCCAGCCCGAGGAGGAGCGCGGCGGCTTCTTCTCGCGCCTGCGCGACTCGCTCTCGAAGAGCCGCCAGGCGCTCACGGCGGAGATCTCGCTCGCCGCGTTCGATGCCGCCGACGAGGAGGCGTGGGAGCGGCTCGAGGAGTCGCTGATCATGGCGGACGTCGGCGTCCCGGCCACCGCTGAGCTCGTCCAGCGGCTGGAGACACGCGGCGTCGACGGCGACCTCGCCCCGGCGCTCGCCGAGGAGCTCGAGCGCCTGCTGGGCGACCCCGGCACGCTCGGGGTGCAGGAGCGGCCCGCCGTCATCCTCGTGGTCGGCGTGAACGGCACCGGCAAGACCACGACGATCGGCAAGCTCGCCTCCGTCCTGCGCGATCACGGCCACAGCGTCGTCCTGGCCGCTGCCGACACCTTCCGCGCCGCGGCCGAGGAGCAGCTCGAGATCTGGGCCGAGCGGTCGGGCGCCGACTTCGTCGGCTCGTCCCATGGCGGCGATCCGGCCGCGGTCGCCTACGACGCGATCGAGGCAGCGCGGGCACGCGGCCGTGACGTTGTCATTGTCGACACGGCCGGGCGGCTGCACACGCAGACCAACCTGATGGAGGAGCTGGCCAAGGTCCGCCGCGTGATCGAGCAGCGACTGCCGGGCGCGCCGCACGAGACGCTGCTCGTCGTCGACGCCACGACGGGCCAGAACGGCCTGCAGCAGGCGCGGCTCTTCCGCGACACCGTCGGCGTGACCGGTGTCGCGCTCACGAAGCTGGACGGGTCGGCGAAAGGCGGTGTCGCGGTCGCGATCGCCCACGACCTCGGGCTGCCGGTCAAGCTCGTGGGCGTGGGGGAGACGCTCGACGACCTCCGCCCGTTCGATCCGCACGACTTCGCGCGAGCGCTCGTCGGCGCCTAAAG
>DASTZE010000227.1:0-2691 GCA_035764425.1 Gaiellaceae bacterium | reverse complement strand
GTCGGTGACGCGCTCGAAGGCCGTTCGCCGTCGTGCCGGGCTTTGCGCGGCACGACCGCTGCGGCTTTCGGCAGATCAAACCGATCGAAGTCGTCATGGCGCCGCGGAGCGGCGCCGGACTTCGATCGGTTTGATCCATAGGATCGGAGGCCGTGACCTCGCTCGAGCTCGGACGCGTCTCGACCCGCAAGCCGCCGTTCAAGTACTCGGCGCTGACCCGCGTCGGCTTCTCCGACACCGATGCGCAGGGGATCGTCTACTACGGGCGCTACCTGCCCTACTTCGACACGGCGCGGGTGGAGTACCTGCGCCACCTCGGCCGGCTGCGCGGGGACGGTGAGTATGAGTTCGTCATGCGCGCCTCGGCGCTCGAGTACTTCGCGCCGGCGAGGTTCGACGACCTGCTCGAGGTGTTCATCCGGGTGCGCCGCCTTGGCCGCACGAGCGCGACGTTCGAGGGCAGCGCATACCGCATGGAGGACGATGCGCTGATGGTCACGGCCACGCAGACGCTCGTGCTCGTCGACCTCGACGAGCGGCGCGCGGCGCCGATCCCGGAGGCGTATCGCGAGCCCATCCGGGCGTTCGAGGGCGAGGATCTCGAGGAATGAGCGACGCCTACGCGGCCGCGGCCGCAGTCGTCGAGCGCGGCGGCGACGCCGACGACATCCTCCGCGGCGTGCTGGCAGCACTGCACGAGCACGGGGTTGCGTACGCGGCGATACGGTTCGTCGACGACGGGAAGCTGGTGCTCGGGCCGAGCGCCGGCGCCGGCGAGCCCGCCGTCACGGTGCCGGTCGAGTTCGAGGGGCAAACAGTGGGGGAGCTGGCCCTTTTCGACGATGATCCCGAGCTCGCGGCACGAGTGGCGGAGCTGGTCGGCCCCTATGTACTCGTCGGCTGGGACACCCGCGGCGAAGCCTGGGATCCGTAGCGCCAAAGCGGCGCGGCGCCACCTGCCGTCCCCGTGGCAGGTGGGCGCCGCAGCCGTGCCCCTCCCCCTGCTCTCCTTGTAGGGGCTCGGCCCCGATCTGCCTATCCCTCGTTCGAGGTATGGGCCGGTCCCGGGATCCATCCCCCGAACGGGGCGGCACGGCTAGATCAAGCCGTTCTCGGCCCCCGCGTTCCCTCGATCGGGGTACCCCGTTAGGTGGACGGCGTGACGCGGTTCGCGTCGAAGACGGCTTCGAGATGCCGCAGCGCGTTGAGAAGGCTGCGCAGCGACCGGACGTCGCCGATCTCGGCCGTGTACCAGTTCTTGGCGAGCTGATCCTCGACGTGGCCGCCGTACTCGACGATGTTCGCACCGTACTCCGCGAACGTCCGCGCAACGTCTTCGAGCAGCCGCGGGCGGTCCCACGCATCGACGGCGATCTGGACCCGGAAGCTCTGCGTCGCGGCGCCGTCCCACTCCACGGGCGTGAACCGCTCCGGGTTGCGGCGCAGCGCCTTCACGTTCGGGCAGTCGCCGCGGTGGATGGTGATCCCCTTGCCGAGCGAGATGTAGCCGACGATGTCATCGCCGGGGACGGGGGTGCAGCACTTGGCCAGCCGCACGAGGACGTCGCCGGTGCCCTCCACCCGGATGCCGAGGTTGTTGGAACCGACGGCGCGCCTCGCCTTCGGGGCCTTCAGCGGGACGGGCTCCTCCTCGACGACCTCCTGCGTCTTCAGCCGTTGGAGCAGCTTGTTGACGATGGCGCTCGGCTGCAGCTTCCCGGAGCCGAGCGCGAGGTAGAAGTCCTCGGCCTTCTTGAACCCGCTCTCGCGAATGACCTGTGCGAGCACGGCCGAGCCGGCAAGCTTGCGGTAGGGCAGGTTCTGCTTGCGCAGGGCCTGCTCGAGCGACTCGCGGCCGCGCGCCTCGGTGTCCTCACGCGTCTCGCGCGAGAACCACTGGCGGATCTTGTTGCGCGCGCGTGACGAGGCAGCGAGCGAAAGCCAGTCGCGGGACGGCCCGCGTCCGGACTTCGAGGTGAGCACCTCGACCCGGTCGCCCGAGTGCAGCTGGTAGCTGAGCGGGACGATGCGCCCGTTGACCTTGGCGCCCACCGTGCGGTGGCCGACGTCCGTGTGTACCGCGTAGGCGAAGTCGATCGGCGTCGCGCCGGCGGGCAGGCGCTTGACCTCGTACTTGGGCGTGAAGACGAAGACCTCCTCGTCGAAGAGGTCCTTGGCGACCGTCTTCATGAACTCCTGCGGGTCGGGCTCGTCCTGCTCCCAGTCGATCAGCTGGCGCACCCAGCCCAGCCACTCCTCGGCCGCCTTCCGGCGCGGGTCGCCGGCCTTGTAGAGCCAATGCGCCGCGATCCCGTACTCGGCCGTGCGGTGCATCTCGCGCGTGCGGATCTGGATCTCGAGCGGTCGCCCGTGCGGCCCGATCACCGTCGTGTGCAGCGCGCGATAGCCGTTCAGCTTCGGCATCGCGATGTAGTCCTTGAAGCGGTTCGGCATCGGCTTCCACAGCGAGTGGATCAGCCCCAGCGCGCCGTAGCAGTCGCGCGTGCCCTCCTCGTCCGAGCGCTCGACGATGACGCGCATCGCGGTCAGGTCGTAGATCTCGTTGAACTCCTTGCCGCGCTTCGCCATCTTCTCGTAGATCGAGTAGAAGTGCTTCGGGCGGCCCGAGATCTCGGCCGGGATGTCGACCTTGTCGAGCTCGGCCTGGAGCAGGAGCGCCGCCTCCTTGAC
>DASTZE010000226.1:0-16429 GCA_035764425.1 Gaiellaceae bacterium | reverse complement strand
GATGAAGGCAGCGACCATCGTCGCGCTGCTCACCAGCCCGGTCGTCTTCGTCTGGTTCCACGAGCGCATCGGCTGGGGCATCGGCTGGTCGCTGCTCTCCACCTTCATCGGCGTCATGGCGTTCCGCGGCGCGATGGACCTCGTGTTCCGCCGCTTCATTCCCTGGCCGAGCCTGTTCGGCACGGACGACGCCGACCTGCACGAGGAGGACGTCGTCAACCGGCGCCGCGCCTGGTACTGGGCGCACAAGTTCCGGGTCGCGATCTGGCTCGGGCTCGCAGCGCTCGGTGTCTACGGCGTCTACCTCGCGATCGGCGGCGACGCGCTCATCCAGATCATCCCGCTCGTCATCACCCTGCCATTCCTGCTGCTGATCAACTTCGCGATTCTCTTCGGCCCCATGGCGATGATGGGCATCTCGCAGATCCAGGCCTTCGAGCCAGGCGACGCGGACTGGGGCGTGAAGCTCCAGGACGTCCGCGGCCAGCCCGAGGCGAAGGAGGAGGTCCGCCGGGTCGTCACGCTCTGGCAGTCCGGCGAGGCCTTCGAGAGCGCGGGCGGCAAGCGGGAGCGCGGGCTGCTCATGCTCGGCGCGCCGGGCACTGGTAAGACGATGCTTTCCAAGGCAATTGCAACTGGTTTTAATTCACCATTTGTTTCGATTCCTGGTTCGGGCTTTGCGCAGACATTTATCGGAATGGACGCTGTAATCGTGCGCTATCTCGCGTGGAAGGCGAAGCGTCTCGCGCGCAAGTGGGGCGGCCAGTGCATCGTGTTCATCGACGAGATCGACGCCGTCGGCATGCGGCGGCAGAGCCTCGGTGGCGCCTACGCGGGCGCCTCGACCGCCGGCAGCGTCCACGACTACCTGTTCTACGGACCGAACGGCGCGCTCAACCCGAGCGGCGACATGGTGCTCGAGACGCGGGCGTGGCGCGAGCGGCTGTTCGCGCAGCGCGCGCCGGAGACGCATTCTCCGTACCCGCCGATCGTGCACCGCATCGGCGGGGTCGTGAACCAGGTCATGCCGGGCATGTTCGGCGGCGGCGGCCAGCTCGCGCTCAACCAGCTCCTCGTCGTGATGGACGGGATCGGTAACCCGCCGTTCATGCGCAAGGTGTTCACAAACCGCTTCAACACGTTCCTGGACGCGATCTACATCGTTCCGCGGCGCATGGGCAAGTACCGCCTGCGGGTCCGCCCGCCGCATCCGCGCAGTGAGCAGATCTACTTCATCGGCGCCTGCAACGTGCCCATCGAGATGCTCGACCCCGCGCTCACGCGGCCGGGCCGCATGGGTCGCCACATCTGGTTCCGGACGCCGACCAAGCAGGACCGGCTCGACATCCTCGACCTCTACATCAACAAGGTCGCGCACGAGCCCGAGCTGGACGAGCCGCGCCGCCGCGACGAGCTGGCGCGGATCACCAACGGGTACTCGCCGGCGATGATCGAGCAGGTCTGCTCGATGGCGCTCACCCACGCGCACCACGACGGGCGCGAGCGCTTCGACTACGACGACATCGTCGAGGCGATGACGACGGTCGAGTCGGGCACAGCCGTCAACATCGACTACGTCCCGGAGGAGACGCGCGCCGTCGCGATCCACGAGGCCGGTCATGCGATTGCCAGCCACGCGTACATGAAGGGCGCGGAGTCGACGAGGATCTCGATCCGCCGCCGCGGCCAGGCGCTCGGTCACCACCAGGCGCTCCAGAAGGAGGAGCGCTTCAGCGCGTGGCAGAGCGAGCAGATGTCACAGCTCGTCTGGGCCCTCGGCGCGATGGCGGCCGAACGCGTCTTCTACGGCGAGAACTCGACCGGCGTGGGGGGCGACGTGCAGAGCGCGACCGCGATGGCCGCGCTGATGGTCGGCGCGTCGGCGATGGGCCCGGAGCCGGTCGAGCTCGGCAACAGCTACACGCGCGGCGAGTTTGCGGAGGAGGCGAAGCAGCGCATCGAGAAGCGCTTCGAGAGCATCGGCCTGCAGATCCTCAACCGCACGGCCTCCGGCGGCCCGATGGGCGAGAACCCGATCGCGAGCGTGCTCTCCGACCCACAGAAGAAGCGCTCCGCAGCGATCCTGCTCGGGCAGGCCTACGTGAAGGCGTACGCGCTCGTCGACAACAACCGCGCGTCGATCGAGCGGGTCGCCGACGTGCTCATCGCGCGGAAGGAGATCCACGGCGACGAGGTGCTCGAGCTGCTCGACTCGCTCAACCTCGAGATCCCCGAGGTCGATCTCCTCGAGGAGCGGACGTGGCCGAAGATCTGAACCGCAAGCAGTCGACGCCGAGCTTCGCGGCACACGCGCCGCAGCCCGACGAGTCGCTCGTGCGGCGGCCGCCGGCGGAGTGGGAGTCCGCGCCGCACGCCGGCCGCTTCCTGCTCGCCTACGCGGCCCTCGGGCTGATCGTCTCGATCACGGTGATCGGGCTCGCCGTGGCGCTGACGCGCGACGACGCCAAGAGCCTCGTGTGGTCGTCCTGGCAGCCGGCGGGCTCCGGGACGAAGGAGGTCGACGAGATCGTCAACCATGTGGCCGACCGCTACCGGCTGCCCAGCGGCCGCCAGATGGTCGCGGTCATCCCGCGCTCGCCGAAGAGCGAGAACCCGCCGCTCACGACCGCGGCGATCGACAAGCGGGCGCTCTTCTCACGGGAGCAGCAGTTCAGCACGTACCCGCTCGACAACTCGATGCTCTACTACATGTGCGGCGGCGGCGACCGCTGCGCGATCAGCGAGGGCGCGCCCTCGGCCGACCGCCAGCGGCTGCTGCGCCGCGAGGCGCTCGAGCTCGCGCTCTACACCTTCCACTACGTGCACGGCGTCGACTCGGTGGTCACGTTCATGCCGCCGAACCCGCTGGCCAAGGCGAACCAGCGGCTCGACACCGCCCTGTTCTTCCGCAAGAACCAGTACGGCCAGCAATACAAGGACCTGCCGCTCGCCGACACGCTGCCCGGCCGGCCGTCAGGCCTCGATCTGCCTGCGCAGCAGAAGAGCCTGATCGACAAGCTCACGTATCCGGCCTTCTACGAGTACCAGCGCCAGAGCGCGGGGGACGGCTCGAGCGCCGTCATGATCCTGAGCCCGCTCCCGCTCATCTCGCAGAGTTGAGCCACGAGGCCGCGGTGGCGCGCGCCCGCGCCCGCCTCGAGCCCTTGCGCATTTACCCGAGCCCGATCCGCGACGACGTCCGCGTGGTCGTGCTGCCGCTCTGGTTCCGACTGCCGTTCATGCGCCGCTACGTCGGCTACGCCCTCATCCGGACGATCCTGCTGAAGCGCGACGAGGCGTCCGACGACCTCATCACGCACGAGCTCTGTCACATCTGGCAGTTCCAGCACCGGCCCGTGCACATGTGCTGGACGTACCTGACGACGCGCTACGGCACCAATCCGTACGAGGTCGAGGCGCGCGCCGCGGTCGACGCGACGCGCTAGCGCACGAACTCCGCCGCACGGATCTTGCGGTCTTTTGCGGAGCGCGCTTCCGGGGCTAGCCCGGGGTCAAACGCTCCAGCGCCTGCGACGTTCAGTCCGTTCAAGGAAAGGAGCGTCATGAGGCACTTGCGAGCACCCGTCATGCTGATCCTCGGCCTGGCCCTGGTCGCCGCTCTCGCCGCCTCCGCAACCGCGAAGACGACGAAGTTCACCGCCACCTACTCCGGCACGGTGACCGAGAAGGTCAACGGCCAGACGGTGACCGCGACCACGAAGGGCACCGGCAAGGGGACGCTGATCGGCAAGAGCACGGTCAACGGCATCGTCACCGCCACCACGTCAGACCAGGCGTGCGCGCCGTTCGGTGGCCCAGGAAGCATCGTGGGCACCGGCGGGAAGATGAAGGTCACGGTCGTCAATTCGCGCGGCTGCGCCGCGTCGCAGGACGCCCCGAACGACATCTCGGTCGCCGGGTTCGTGACCGTCAAGGGCGGAACGGGCAAGTGGAAGGCCGCGAGGGCCAACCTGCATTTCACCGGCCATTACGACCGGGGGAGCGGGGCCTTCACGGTGAAGCTCTCCGGGACCCTGAAGTACTAGGGCCGGGCGAAGGAGTGAGAACAGTGAGCAAGCGTTTGATCGTCCTGCTGGCGGCGTCGGTCGCCGCCATCGGCATCGTGTCGGTCGGCTCCGCCGCCGACCCCCCGTATCCGGCCCCGAAGGTCGGAGACCTGTTCCTCTCGACGCAGATCGTCAACACGACGGGTGCGCTCGTCACGCAGGTCAAGCCAGGCGACACGGTCATCTTCCGCGCCTACGCGCTGGACCCGCAGACCAAGAAGTTCCTGACCGGGCCCGAGAAGCGGTACTTCTACATCGAGATCCCGGGCGTCGCGAACGCGAAGTTCGCGTACACGCCGACCGGAATCGGCGCCACGCTGCTGTACCCGTGGACGGCGACCTGGACGGTGCCGTCGAACTACCCGCTCGGGACGGTCAAGTTCCGCGCGCTGGTGCGCCCGAAGCACTCGCCGAAGCGAGGGTCGTTCCTGCAGACACCGGTCGCGAGCTCGCAGCTGACCGTCACGAACACGCCGCAGACCTCGCCGGCCGACGGGCCGCCCCAGAGCGCGTCGCCGAATGCGCTGGAAAGCGCGCCGCTTGGTCTCTACGTCGACAGCGTCAACGGGACGAACCCTGCAGGCGCGGCGAAACGGCCGGTCGGCTGCACGCAGACGAACGTGTACAAGCGTGGCGAGCAGTTCGTGCTCCGCGCGTGGGGCTTCGAGTTCAACGACGGTGCAGTCCTCTCCATGGACAACGTCGTGGACGCCCACTTCTCCGTCCCGGGCGTTCCAGACATCGTCCTGAACTGGGGGGCACACGGCCCGGCCGGCGCCAGAGTCCTGTTCTGGTCGAACCAGTGGCAGATCCCGACCACGTACCCGCTGGGCAGCGTCGTCGTGCAGGTCACCTTCAAGACCCTCTCCGGCGCGAGCGCGACCTTCCCCTACGCGATCACGATCATCCCGTAGCCGGTACGGCCGGCTGGAAAGCGAGCACCCACAATGAGCACCCACGCACTCACACTCCGAATCACCCGGGTCGCGGTCACCGCCGCGATCGCGATCACCGGCGGCGCGCTGCTGACCGGCAGCGCGTCCGCCGACGTCAAGGCGCTGACGCCGCCGACCATCCCCGGCGTCGCGGGGCTGCCCGGCCCGCTCTCGCCTGCCTTCAAGACGGCAGCGACCCTGGGCACGCTGACCACGAAGCCGGACATCGGCCTCCCGGGGACGAAGTACACGGTCTCAGGGAAAGGGCTGCCGCCCAACAAGGCGGTCTCGCTCGTCTGGAACACCGCCAACGTGACCTGGGTCGTCGACGCCCGGCCCGACAGCGTGGACTACCTCGGCCGCAAGGCCGACAAGGTCAACGTCGTCGTCGGCAGCTCGACCACCGATGCGAGTGGCAGCTTCTCCGTTCAGCTGACCGCTCCGAAGGACTTCGGCGGGATCCACGACATCTACGCGATCGTCGACGGCACGCAGGTCGCCAAGGGCGGCTTCCTGATCGCCCGCCACGCAACGATGACGCCGAAGCGGGGCCCCATCGGCACGATGATCACGCTGACGTACACCGGCCTCGGCGCCTCGCTGTATGAAGGTGGCGCGGCCGCGTACTACGACAACAAGTACATCGGCGCGGTCATGGCCAACTGGACGCGCGGCGTCGCGGTCGTGAAGTTCCGCGCCGCCGGCCCGGTCGGCGCGCACGTCGTGCAGATCGCGGACGCGATCAGCGTGAACTACCTGAACATCCCGCAGGCTCCGATCCCGTGGGCCGTCGGTGCGCACTTCAGGTTCACGGTGACGAAAGACGCGGGCGCGCCGAGGACGCGCATCGACTGGCCGGTGAACGTCACGCCGACGCTCGATGCGAGGACCACCATGATGGCGACCGGGCTCGCCGCCTCCACGACGGCGACCGCCAAGCTCAGCTCGTCGGCGGGGACGGTGCTGTCGAAGGTGGATGTCACTGCCTCCGGCCTGACGCCCGGCGCGCCGGTCAACCTCGTCTGGTCGACGGTCGTCGGCAACCGGGTGAACTGCACGGGCACATGCTGGAGCTTCGTCTCGGTGCCTCTCGGCACGGGCACAGCGGCGCCCGACGGAACGCTGACGAGCAACGTCACGATCCCCGACGGGCTCGGCGGCTGGCACGTCGTCCAGGTGCTCCAGAACGGCGCGACCAAGGCGCAGGTGCCCTACTTCGTGAAGCGCAGCGTCGTCGGCGACGGCAGGATCCTCAAGGTCAAGGCCGGCCACCCGTTCACGATCCACCTGAAGGGCGTCGGCTGGACCCAGCTCGACAACACGATCGCGGTCGACTACGACAACAGCTACGTCGGCTACGGCTGCGGCTTCAACTCGAACGGCGACGTCGTCCTCAACCTCGTCGCCACCGGCGAGCCTGGGACGCACCTGATCGATATGTACCCGCTCCTGTACACGCAGCAGCCGTCGTATCCGAATACCCCGTACGGGATGGTCCCCGTGCTGAGCTACGCGCGGGACGTCCCGGGGCTGGCGCTGGGCTACCAGCTGCCGGCCATCCGGATGGCCATCCAGGTCGTGAAGTAGGAGGGCGTCCGGGAAAGACGTGCGGGCACGAGAGGTGAACCGGTGCTCTTCACCGTATCGGGCACGCACATGACGGGCCGCGGCCTGCCAACCGGCGCCGCGGCCCGTCCGACCCTGCTCCGCCTCCGGTGGCTGGTCCTCGGGGCGTGGCTCGTCGTGGCCGCGCTGGGGGCGACGCTCCCCCGCCACCTCGAGAGCTCGTACGCAGTGCCTGGCACCGAGTCCGAGCGCGCGGCGTCGCTGCTCGCCCGTGACTTCGGCGAGCGCCCCGAGGGAACGTTCACGGTGGTCTTCCCGGCCCACGACCGGCACGGCCGGGAGCAGGCCCGGCACCGCCTCGTTGCCGCCGCACGCATGCTGCCCGGCGGTCGCCTCGGCACGTTCCGGAGCGGCTTCGGCGTGGCATACGGCGAGCTCGGCACGTCGCTGTCGCTGCGCGAGGCGAAGGGCTGGACGGAGGGGCTGCGCCAGACGCGTGCGTCGCAACCCGGGCCTCGCGCGCTCGTCACCGGGGAGCCGGCCGTGCAGCACGACCTCGACCCGACGCTCGCCTCCGACGCGCGCCGCGGCGAGGCGATTGCCGTGCCGCTCGCGATCGTCGTCCTCGCGTTCGTGCTGGGGCTCTCGCTCGCGCTGGCCGTCCCCTTCCTCTTCGCGGCGTTCACGATCGGCGGGACATTGCTCCTCCTCGACCTCGCGGCGCGCGTCGTCGTCATCAGCCCGTACGCGACGAACCTCGTGATGCTCATCGGGCTCGGCCTCGCCGTCGACTACTCGCTGCTGATCGTCACGCGGTACCGCGAGGAGCTGCGCCGCGGGCTCTCCCGCGACGAGGCGATTGCCCGCACGATGGCGACCGCCGGCCGCGCCGTCGTCTTCAGCGGGGTCGCCGTCGCGATCGGGCTGGCACTGCTGCTCGCGGTGCCGGTGCCGTTCATCCGCACGCTGGGCCTCGGCGGACTGTTGATCCCGCTCGTCTCGATCGTCGGCGCGCTGACACTCCAACCGGTGCTGCTGTCGTTCCTCGGGCCGCGAGCCGTCGAGGGCGTGCGGCTCCCGCTGCCGCACATGCCGTGGTCGCGCCTGGCAGGTGCAGTGATCCGCCGGCGGGTCGTCGTCGCCGTTGCGGTCACCGGCGTCCTGGTCGCCGCCGCCGCACCGGCGGTGTCCCTCCGGCTCACGCCCGGCTCGCTCGAGAGCCTCCCCGGCTCGACCGACTCCCAGCGTGGGCTCGTGGCGCTCCGCCGCGCGTTCGGCCCCGGCGCGCTCACCCCGACGCAGGTCGTGGTCGCGCGGCGCGCGGCCGCGCGAACGGCCGACCGAATCGCGCACGATCCCGAGGCCTACGTCATCGCGCGCGGCCCGGACGTTTCAGCGGACGGACGCACCGAGCGCGTCCTGGTCATCGGCCGCCACGCCTTCGGTGAGCCGGAGTCCGCGTCGCTCGTCGAGCGGCTGCGCCGCCTTCCGGGCGTGACCGTCGGCGGCGCCGCCGCGGAGGGCGCGGACTTCCTGGCCCGCGCCTACGGGTCCTTCGGCTGGCTGGTCGCGTGCGCCCTCGTGCTCACCTACGGGGTGCTCGCGTTCGCGTTCCGGTCGCTCCTGCTGCCGCTCAAGGCCGTTGCGCTGAACGCCCTCGCGGTGGCGGCGAGCTACGGCCTGCTCGTGCTCGTCTTCGGCCAGGCGATCGACGGCTGGGTGCCGATCTTCCTGCTGGCGACGCTGTTCGGGTTGTCGATGGACTACGAGGTCTTCCTGGTATCGCGCATGCGCGAGGCACACGACGCGGGCGCCGACGATGCCGGGGCGATCACCGCCGGGCTCGAGCGCACGGGCGGCCTGATCACCGCGGCGGCGCTGGTCATGGCGGCCTCGTTCTGCGGCTTCGTCGCCGGGAGCGTCCCGGCCCTGCAGCAGTTCGGCCTCGGCCTCGCGCTTGCCGTGCTGATCGACGCGACGCTCATCCGCCTCCTCCTCGTCCCTGCCGCGATGGCGATCTTCGGAGCATGGAACTGGTGGCTGCCGCGGCGCCCGGCCGCGCTCGAGCCGGAGGTCGTGCGGTGAAGCGCCTCGCCGCGCTCGCGGTGCTCGCCGCGCTGCTCGCGCCGTCCGGCGCCACGGCCGCGCAGACGGTGCGGCTGACGATCCAGCACGTCGTCCAGAACTGCCACGTCTGGAAGGGCAAGGGCCCGTCGGCGAAGGTCAGGGTCGCACGCGGGGCGCGGGTCGTCATCCGCTCGGACTGCCCGATGGACTTCGACATCGCGCAGGCGAAGGGCCCGAAGCTCGCGCTCGGCGACCCGCGCGTGTACACCGGCCAGTCCAAGACGCTCGTGTTCCGCAAGGCCGGCACGTACCGGTTCTCCGTCACGAACGTGCAGACTCCGGACGAACGCGGACTCGTCGTCCTCGGTCAGGCGAACGTGCTGTCCCTGACGGTCGTCGTCAGCTAGCTCCGATCGAAGTCGCTCGCCGAGCCCACCCGAGAGGTAGGACGACGGCTCGTGCGCCGGCGTTAGCGCCTGGCCGTGATCGTCCGGCTGAAGCCCGCGAGATAGCCGGGGCCGGCCTGATTCACGCTCATCGCGACGCGGAGGCGCGAGGTGCCGCGTGGGAGCGCGAGGCGGAACACGGCCGACGAGCGCGCGCCGAGGCGGACGCGCTTGATCGTGATCCAGGTGCCTGCCGCTGTCTGGCGCTGAACCTTCACGATGCGCCGCGCGAACGAGTGTGACGCGGCGACATGGGTCGAGAACCGCGCCTTGCCGACGCGCTTCAGCGAGATCGCCGGGCGCACGCCGACGACCGTCGGCTGGCTGACGCCGCTCAGCCAGCTCGCCTGGTACGACGTCAGGACGGTCGGCATCACGGCGAAGCTCCAGGCGCCGACGGCGTCGGTCGCCACGGTGGCGATGAGGCGCGGGGAGCCCTGCCCGTACGGCTGTGCATAGATCGTGACCGTCTCGCCCTGCTTCTTGATCGGCACGAAGCCGGAGAGGAGCACCTGGGTGCCGTAGACCGTGGTCTGGGCTGTCGCTGCGATCGTCACGCCGGCGGTCGTGAACGTCGCGTCGGCGCCGCGGCTGGTTCCGGCGTCGTTCGTGGCCACGACGCGGAAGTGATAGGTCGTGGCGGGCCGGAGCCCGGAGATGGTCGCGTTGACCGACTTGGCGCCGAACGCGGAGCCGCCGCTCCTCGTCGCCGTCCTGGCGCCGTAGACGGTGCTCTCGCCGTACTCGAAGTACCAGGTGGTGCGCCTCCCGCTCGCGTCCACGGTCCCGGTCAGCTGGGCCGACGAGGGCCCGACCGCCTGCGCCGCGCCCGTGCGTGCGGCGGGGGCGCCGGCGGTGGTGAAGCTGCGGTCGCGGCCGGCCGTCGTCCCCGACGCGTTCGTGGCGACGAGGCGGTAGTGGTAGGTCGTCGCGGCCTTCAGGCCCGTGATCGAAGCCGACTCGCTCACGGACCTTGTCCCGGCGCCGGCGCTCTTGGCGGCCGTCTTCGTGCCGTAGCTCGTGCTGGTGCCGTACTCGAAGTACCAGTTCGTCGCGCCGCCGTTCGGGTTGACGGTGCCCTTCAGCCTGGCCGACGTGAAGGTGATCGAGGCGACGGAGCCGGTGACGGCCGCCGGCGCGGTGGCGGTCGAGAACGTCCTGTCGGCGCCGCGGCTCGTGCCGGCGTCGCTCTTCGCGACGAGGCGGAAGTGGAAGGTCTTTCCGGCGGCCAGGCCGGTCAGCGGCGCGATGACGGCGACCGCGGTCGAGCCTGAGCCCGCGCTCTTGGCAGGCGTCTTCGTGCCGTAGCTCGTGCTGGTGCCGTACTCGAAGTACCAGGACGTCTCGCGTCCGTTCGGGTTCACCGTGCCGGCGAGCGTCGCCCCGGTGGGCGAGACGCCGGTCGCCGCGAGCGTCGTGACGCTCGGCGCCGAGGCGGTCGTGAGGATCCCGTCGCTCCCGCGCGCCGTCCCGGAGGCGTTGGTGGCCACGACGCGGTAGTGGTAGGTGGTGCCGGCCGCCAGCCCGGTGAGCCCGGCCGAAACGGCAACCGCGGAGGTGCCCGACCCGGCGTTCTGCGAAGCCGTCTTCGACCCGTAGGTCGTGGTCTTGCCGTACTCGACGTACCAGGTGGTCGCCGCGCCGTTCGGGTTGACCGAGCCGGTGACGGTCGCGGTCGACGCGCTGAGGGCGGTGACGGGGCCCGTGGTCGCGCTCGGCGTCGCGGCGTTCGCGGGGGCGACTACGACGAGTGCTGCGGCTGCCAGGGCGACGAGCCAGCGGATCACAGTTGTGTGGTACCCGGGCTCTGTAAGGCCGTTGTCAAGAATCCGGAAGGATTATGACGCCATGGGCGGCGCGCGCTACGACCGGATCGGGACGACCTACACGGCCACGCGCCATGCGGACCCCAGGATCGAGGAAGCGATCCGGGAGGCGCTGGGCGACGCACGGACGGTGGTCAACGTCGGCGCCGGCACCGGCGCGTATGAGCCGGACGACCGCGAGGTCATCGCGATCGAGCCGTCGGCAACGATGCTCGAGAAGCGCGCGACCCCGGCAGTCCAGGGGGTCGCCGAAGCGCTACCGCTCGACGACAAGTCGGTCGAAGCGGCTCTCGCCGTGTCGACGCTGCACCACTGGAGCGACGTTCCGCGCGGGCTGGCGGAGCTTCGCCGGGTCGCGCGGGAACGAATCGTCATTTTCACCTGGGACACGGCGTTCGCCGGGCGGTTCTGGCTGACGCGCGACTACGTGCCCGAGATCGAGACGTGGACGATCGGCCGCCTCCCGACGCTTGCGCAGGTCGCGGAGGTGCTCGGGCCGGTGGAACGCCGGCCGGTGCCGGTCCCGCGCGACTGCCAGGACGGCTTCCTGCGGGCGTACTGGGCCCGGCCCGAGGCCTACCTCGACGAAGGCGTTCGGCGGAACATTTCCCAGTTCAACCTCGTCGATCCGGAGGAAGTACGGCGCGGCGTCGAGCTTCTCGCCGGCGACCTCGCCGACGGCACATGGGACGCGCGCAACGGGCAGCTCCGCGAGCTCGACGAGCTCGATCTGGGCTACGTCCTGCTGGTCGCGCGCGCGGCGCCGTAGGATGGCCGTGTGCTCCCGTGGCTCATCCTCGGCGTCGCCGCGGTCCTCGTGCTCGTCATCGGAGCGGGTGTGATGCGCTCGACGAAGCAGGCGGAGCATCCCGCGAGCGAGACGGCCGAGGAGCGAGCTCGCCTCGACAGCGAGTTCGACGCGGCCGAGCGCTACCAGGAGCAGTGGCGCGAGGAGCACCACAAGGACCTCGAGGACGAGCGCATTCCCTGATTGACCGTCGGGGACCGCCGTCGCGCGGCTCCGAACGGCACGAGGTTCTTAGAGCTGGAGGACGGCGAGAGCGTCGATCGTAAGTTGGACGGTGTCCCCCGGCGCCACCCCCGGAAGGCTGTCGGGGAAGTCCGACGCGGGGCCCTCGAAGAGGACTCCGGAGCAGCGCGTGGTCTGTTGGTTGGGATGCCCGTTTCCGTGGCCGGTCGCGGTCGTCTCGGTGGCGAGCACGGTCGCGGTCGTCAGGTCTGTAAGCGTCAGGACCGCCTCGACCGGGATGCCGTGACCCGTGGCATCCACGATCTGGCCCGCCCCGTTCGCCTTTTCACCTCGCTGCACGGAGCCGGTGATCGTGCCCGGCCTAGTGCGCCACCCAGAGGGGCCGGTTTCCCGGCCCCTTCGTCGCCTAGGTCGAATACTCAGGAAGTTCTGGCACAACGGACGTTAACGTGGAAGCTCTCGGCCGCCGCGCCCTCGTTCGCCATCGTGACCTGGAACCCGGGAGCGAAGGGTTCCACGTCCTGGACGGCGAATGACGCGGCCACAGTCCGGAGCGCCGAGGGATCCGCGAATACGAAGTAGCCGCCTCCGAGCGGCCTTGTCCCCGCAGGGCACCAGCTGTGCGCGGTTGCCTGTCCCCCGGCCGGGACCGAGGCCGTGGAGTCGGGGCTGGTGCCGCCCACGTACCCGGAGAGGAATTGTGTCGAATCGATCCCGTCGAGCGTGTCGGCATCGGGCGCCTTGGCGGCCGGCGCGAACTGGGCCGACGTGATCGTCCCGGCCGCGATGACCGGGGCTCCGTAGGTACTACCAGCGAGATCGCCCGCATTGATCGGATCGCTCGCGGTTAGGTACTTCCCGGTGGCCATCGCTCCGCCGGTCAGCGCGAAGAAGAAGGCCAGCGTCGCCATCACGTTCGCGTAGCCGAGCCGTCCCCGAAGACCTTGAAATCTGGAAATCCGCATCTTTCCTCCTCCCGTTGTGTGACGGGGAGATGCCGCCCCGCAGCGCCTGGGCTTTCGTTCAACCCGAGGCAAGTAACAAGCTGCACTAGCGTCCTACGACGCGGCGAGAAATACAAGGGCTTGCCAGCGTTTCCAGTCGGAAGCTGATCACCAAGCAGGCGTGGGCCGATGCGCGTCGGTGGCGACGACGTCGCGCGTGGCAAAGAGAGGGGCGGCGCGCGACGCCGCCCCTCTCAAAACACGGGTGTGAACCCTTCTCATTGGTCGTCCTGGTCTTCGCCCTGGCTGTCTTCGCTGCGGAGGGGCTGCCAGCCCGGGACGAACTGGAGGCCGCCGGGATGAACAGCCTGAGGGTCGCTGCCGTCTCTGGCGTTGACGGTGTAGATGGTGCGGCTGGGGAGGTCCATGGTGGCGATGCGGGTGCCGTCGGGCGACCAGGCGGTGCCGTAGTCGGTTGCATCATGGGTGATCTGGTGTTGGTGGGAGCCGTTGGCGTTCATCACCCAGATGTCGCCCCAGCTGCCGCCCATATCGGCGATGCCGTGTGTGTCTGCGAGGTAGGCGATCTTGCTGCCATTGGGGCTCCAGTCGGGCACCTGGTCCTTGGGCTGCGAGTCGAAGGTGAGCTGTGTCTGGTTCGAGCCGTCGGCGTTCATGAGCCAGACCTGCGAGGTGCCGGTTCGGTTGCTGGTGAAGACGATCTTGCGGCCGTTCGGCGAGAAGGCGGGGTAGACGTTGTTGCCGACGCCGCTCGTCAGCCTGGTGAGATCGCTGCCGTCGCTGTTGATGACGTAGATGTCGCGGGCGAAGGTCGACGTGCCCGCGCAGAAGACGATCTTGCTTCCGTCGGGCGAGAAGTCGGGGAAGATCGCAGTGGCGCTCATGTGCGTGACCTGCTGTTTGTCCGTGCCGTCCTGCTTCATCGTCCAGACCTGGACGGGGCCGCCGCCCTGCCCCGAGCAGTAGGCGATCCGCCGGCCGTCGGCGGAGTAGGCGGCGCAGGCGTCGAAGCCAGGGTCGGTGGTCAGCCGCTGGAGGTCTTCCCCGTTCGGGAGCACCGAGTAGACGTCGGTGTTGCCATTGATGTTGATCCCGAAGGCGAGCCGCCCGTTGGTCTGGCCCCGGTATGTGGCGCGGGCAGAACCCACCACGGTGGCCATGGCGACGAACGCAAGCATGGCGGCAACGGTCGTTGTGACAACAGCCTTGTTCATGTCGTTTCCTCCTCGTTGTGGGGTGCGGCGGGTGGCCCGCAGGCCGACGTCCCCTCAATCGCCAGGCGACCTTCACGTGCGGTTCGTCGGTGTGGATCGTGAAGCGGCTGTCCTTGAGCTCGCCGGTCACGCGGGCAGTGCTCGGCGGCTCGAGGTCCTGCAGCTCGTACTCGAAGGGCGGCGCTAGCGCACCGGCCTCGGCCGGCAGGCCGACGGTCGCGTAGCCGCGCGCGTCGGTCCACACCTCACCGTGGTAGGCGTCCTTCTCCGCTGGCGATCTGTCGAGTGGGCGGGCCATCGCGGTGAGGATGTCCGGGCGCGGTAAAGGCCCGGCGACAGCCGGATAAAGCAGCGGCCGACGCCCGCGCTGAGAGCGCCTTCAACCCGGCTCGGGAAGCGGTAAAACGCGGCGGCTCAACCTGGCCCGGACGGCCGCTTAGACTTCGAGCGTGGCGAGACTCGGAAGCTATTGGAGGTGGCTCGGTCACGGGCTTCGGCTCTCCCAGGCAGGCCGAGTGTTCTTCACGGTTGCGCTTCTAGCCGGCGGTGCGCAAATTCTTGTCGCACGCGCTCACGGCGCCCGGGAGGGCGGTGCACCCCTGGTGATGCTCGCACTCTTGTTGGCCGGCGTGGTCACCCTGGACGCCGTCGGCCGGGGAGTCGTCGCTCTTGTTCGCCGTCTCATCTTGGACGGTGGGCTCAGACGTCATTCCTGAAGGCTGGCGCATGCCGCCGCCGCGCCGTCAATCAGGCGAGAGTTGGGCGTCCCGTTTCGGAGCGTGCACGTCAGCTGTGACACATGGACGAGCCTGAGTCGGTGAATCCTCCGGGATCGGCAGGCATGAACGTCCAGCTGTAGCCGCGCGTCTTGAGAGCGAGCCGGAGCACGCCGAAGGTGTCGCCGTTGCGCACTTGACTGTTTGCGATCGGAGTTGCGAAGTCTTCATAGTGGCTCTTGCCGCCTGTCCCCACAAGGAACTCGCGGATGCCGCGCGCGAGGTCCAGCTTTGCGGACGGTGTCTGCGGCGCGTCGAACGCGCTCGCCGCCTCGGTGACCGTGTTCGAGTTGGCGAAGGTCATGGGCACGTCGGGTGCTGATGATCGAACGCCACTACGGCGCGCTGCTCGACGGCGCCCACGCCGGGATCGCCGTCCGGCTCGACGCGCTCGAGGCGACGCTTGAAGAGGCAACAAGGGAGGCTGCGTCTGACTAGTACGACGCGCTTCGACCGCTACTCCTCGCCTTCCCAGTAGTTGAGCTCGGGCCCCGGACGGCCGAACATGATTAGTTCACCCGCCACGCTGCGTGCGCCCACCTTCCCCGTATCGAGGTACTCGACGATGTCCGGAACGACGAGTGTCGAGAGCATGAGCACACGAACCGGCGAGTCGGTTCCGTTCCAGACCTGATGCGCCCCCGCCTTGCCGCGCGGGAAGCAGACGACGTCACCCTCGTCAAGCTGGCGCTCGCCCTCGGGCGTGCGGAGGGTAGGCTGGCCGCGAACGACAAGGAGCCATTCCTCATTGGCGTGATGCGTGTGATACGGCCAGACCTTGTTGCCAGGTTGTGCCTCGTACAGTCCTGCGCCGATCAACTCACCGCCGATGTATTCACCGACCTTTGCTGCCCTAACGTTCCAGCCCTCGCGTTCCGTCGAGTTACCCAGCTCGTCGTTGTAGAGGTTGAAGATCTTCATCCAGGACGCCCCTCCCGGTCGTTTGTGGCACTAGTGCGGCACGAGGCGGCCCGCGACCGTGAACACGCCACGCCGCAAACCCGCACGGCTAGGCCGATGGGCGGTGCCGGGCTCGAACCAGCGACCCCCTGCTTGTAAGGCAGGTGCTCTCCCAACTGAGCTAACCGCCCGCTGGGCGAGCGTAGCCGAGGATCGGGTCAGGACACGCGTTCGATGTCGTGCTCGACCGCGCGCTCGAGCTCTCGCACCCGCTCGCGCAGCGGAAGTCTCGGCGTGTGCCCGGTGTGCAGCGTGTCGACCGCGCAGGCCAGGAAGCAGGCAGCCCCGAGCGACGTGTTCCAGTTCGCGGCCGCCAAGTCGACGATCGAGCCCGTTGACGGGACGACGTAGCCGGCGACCGCCGAGATGCCGAAGAAGATGCAGCCGAGCAGGTTGACCGCCGGCTGCCACCAGCCGTGGCCGCCGCGGGCCGGCAGCCACCCGTGCGCGCGTCGCGGCGAGGCCAGGTACGCAATCGTGCCGGACACGAGGAAGCAGATCGACCCGCGCCAGTCCGGCCTCCAGACGAGCTTGTCGTACTCCGAGCTCGTGATCGCGGTGTGCATCGCCTGGTAGGTCGTGACGTTGAAGAAGAGCGTGCCGGCGGACTGGATGA
>DASTZE010000225.1:0-6570 GCA_035764425.1 Gaiellaceae bacterium | reverse complement strand
CCACCCACAGCCTCTGACCCCGCTCGAGCTCGCACAACGCATCGCCGGCCTCGCCCGCGAGAAGCTCGCCGAGGACGTCGTGATCCTCGATATGCGGCCGGTGGCGATCTACACCGACTTCTTCGTCGTCTGCAGCGGCCGTAACACGCGCCAGACGATGGCGATCTACGACGACGTCCGCGAGCGGCTGAAGCACGACGACGCGCTCCTGCCGCGCTCCGTCGAGGGGCAAAGCCAGGGCGCGTGGATCATCGCCGACTACCTCGACGTCGTGCTGCACGTCTTCACGCCCGAGACCCGGGACTACTACCGGCTCGAGGATCTCTGGGGCGACGTGCCGTCGGTTGCGGTGGCGGCGGCCGCAGGCTAGCGTTGTCCTAGCGGACAACTACAATGGTCGGATGCTGAGCACCGACCACAAGGGGACGATCGCCGAGACTGCGATCGTCGCGCGGGCGGTTCGTCTTGGAATTGACGTCTATGTGCCGGTGAACGACGGGCTTCGCTGGGATCTGCTTTTTGGCTCGGAACGGGGCTTTCTACGGGTCCAATGCAAGTGGGGACGGCGACAGGGCGACGTCGTGGTGGTATCGACGGCCTCGGCGCGCCGGACGCGGGACGGGATCGTACGGCGGACGTACAGTCGCGACGAAATCGATGTCATTGCCGGCTACTGCGCCGAACTCGACCGCGCCTTTCTCATCCCGCCCGACGTGTTTGACGGCCATCCGGCTGTCTGGCTGCGGCTGGCGCCGACGAAGAACAACCAGCGGATCGGCGTTCGCTGGGCCGACGATTTCGAGTTCGGCGCTACACTGGGGCCTCGCGCAGAAGGGGCCATAGCTCAGTTGGGAGAGCGCTGCCATGGCATGGCAGAGGTCGCCGGTTCGAGCCCGGCTGGCTCCACTGAAGAGGCCGCGGTGGGCGGCCTCTCCCTCTTCCAGTAGCCCTGCTGTCGATCCACCGGAACCGCGGCCGACGCCAGGACACTGTTCGACAGCTGATATGGAGTGAGCTTTGTCAAGTCGCACGGCTTCGAGGCCCGCGAGTTGCGGGCCTTTTTGTCGGCGGGGAGAGCGCCCGGCAGCTCGTCGACGCGTTGGTCGCGGCTGATATGCGCGGGTTGGGACCGCATGACCGGGTGTGCCATACCCAGCTACCTTCGGCCATACCGGCGCCTCCCGTAATTGCGGCTCTACCGCCGGGCCTATCCCGACGGCAACCCGCGCCAACCTCCGGGCGAGGCGCCGGGCACTCCGTAGGGTCTAGAACACGCGCCAGCTCCGGCGCGAGAGGAAGAACCCGTGCCCGTCGCGGTTTCGGCACGTCAGCCCGGTCGAGCGCGAGGTGCAGGTGATCCCGCCGTACGACCACGTCGAGCCGTAAGCGAGCGTCGGCGCGCGCCGATCGTAGACCGTGTCGCCCGCGCAGGTCGGCCCGGCCTTGCCGCGCGGCCCCATCGAGGCACCGGTCCAGTGCACGTCGCAGTGGCGTGTCGGCCTCGGCTGGAGGCCGCTCAGCAGGTCGCAGCGGAACACGGCGCGGCCGGTGCTCGAGGCTGGGTAGTAGGCGCAGGCGATGTTCTTCGACGGAGTCCGAAACGTCTTCGTGGTCAGCGACGGCGCACGCCGACCGCCCGCGGCCGGCGCCGCGAGCATGCCCGACACCACTATCACGACGAGCAGGCGCACCGGTCCAGCCTACGCCCGGCGTCCCGAACCCGCCTGGCTAGGCTGAAAATGATGGGATCGTCGCCGAAGGCACCCCGGCGCGCTGAAGGCCGCCATCGGCCGGCCAAGCGTCGAGGCCGTACCCCATGAGCGCGACCACGACGCGCAAGTGCTCGAGGTGCTCCGCCGGTTCGGCGAGCCGATCGCGTCCGCGCGCGGCGTTGCCGTGCGCCTTCGGAACGGACTCGGTCTCAACGGACGTCGTCCGCGGGCTCGACTCCGCCGGCATCGAGGTGGAGGAGCTGATCCTCCACGCGCCGATGCTCGACGACGTGTTCCTTCCGCTCGCTGCAGGCCGGGCCGGTCATGCAGCTGCCCGTCTTCCTGATCCTCTTCCTCGCCCCGGTGTACGTGCCGCTGTCGCTGCTCGAGGGCTGGCTGCACACGGTCGCGTCGCTGAACCCGGTCACGCCGCTGCTGGAGACTGGCCGACTTCATCGCCGGCGAGCCGGCGCCGGGCGGGACGACGTTAGGGATTGCACTTCTGCTCGGCGCGGCCTTCTGTGCCTGGGCCTTCCGAGGGCTGCGCAAGGCCGAGGCCGCGGGCTGAGACGACCACCATTGCGGTGGATGGCTGAACCGCCCTGGCCGCCGTAGACTCAGAGTGTGATCCGGCAGGGGGAGGCGGTGGTCACGCGCGTTGGCGCGGGCCTGTCTCGGGCGAACGAGGCGATGGCGGCTGGCCGTGAGGCCGGGCGTGCGGCAGCGGCCGCGGTCGGCGGCGCCGGCGTCGATCTCGCCTTCCTGTTTCTGTCGGCGCACCACCTCGACGACGCGGAGGCGGCGGTCGCCTGCGTCCTGCACGAGCTGCGACCGCGCCACCTCGTCGGCTGTGTCGCCGACGGTGTGGTCGCAGGCGAGCGCGAGCTCGAGGGCGGGCCAGGAGCGGCGGTCTGGGCGGCTGTGCTGCCGGAGGATGCGGACATCTCGGTCTTCCATGCGCTGGCGATCCGGGGCGAGGCCGGCACGGTCGTGACCGGCGTGCCGCCGCTGGAGGAGCCGGACATCGTCGTGTTGCTCGCGGAGCCGTACTCGTTCCCCGCGGCGTCGTTCCTCGCCAAGCTGAACACCGAACAGCCGGGCTTGCCGGTCGTCGGCGGCCTGGCCGCGGGCGCGGGCCGCCCCGGGGAAGGCGCGCTCATCGTCGAGGACCGCGTCGTCACGGAGGGCGCCGTCGGCGTGGCCGTGACCGGCGCCCCGGTGATCACCGTCGTCTCGCAGGGCTGCGCGCCGATCGGTCGCGACTCCGTGATCACGAGCGCGGAGGGCAACGTCGTGCACGAGCTCGCGGGTCGCCCGGCCCTGATACGCCTGCAGAGGGAGATTGCCTCGCTGACGCCTCACGAGCGTGCGCTCGCCTCGCGCGGCGTGCTCGCAGGACTCGTGATCGACGAGAACCGGAGCGAGTACGCACCCGGCAACTACCTGATGCGCGCGCTGCTCGGCGGCGACGAGGACTCCGGCTCGGTTGTCGTAGGAGAGACTGTGCGCGTGGGGCAGACGCTGCGCTTCCACGTCCGCGACGCGGCCACCGCCGACGCCGATCTCAACGCCGCGCTTGCACACGCGCTCGCGCCCGGCCACCGCAGTGCCGGAGCGCTCCTGTTCACGTGCAATGGCCGCGGAACGCAGCTGTTCCCGGACCCGGACCACGACGCGGCCGCCGTCTCCCGCGCGCTGGGCTCCGACTCCGTCGCCGGATTCTTCGCCGCCGGCGAGATCGGGCCGGTCGGCGGGCGCACGTTCGTCCACGGCTACACCGCCACCCTGGCGGTGTTTCTTGAGTCGCCGTGACGCGCGCGCGAGCTGTCGGCATCAACCACGTCGCCCTCGAGGTCGGATCGGTCGACGAGGCGATCGAATTCTACGGGCAAGTCTTCGAGGTCACGCTGCGCGGCCGTGCGCCGGGCATGGCGTTCATCGACCTCGGCGACCAGTTCATCGCGCTCGCCGAGCATAGCGACCGCCAGCCCGACGCCGAGCGGCACTTCGGCCTCGTGGTCGACGACAAGGAGGCCGCCCGGCGGGCGCTGCAGGAGGCGGGCGTGAACGTCGCGCCGGCGGGCAAGCTCCGCTTCCGTGACCCGTGGGGCAACTCGGTCGAGGTCGTCGACTATCGCGACGTGCAGTTCACGAAGGCGCCCGAGGTTCTGCGCGGCATGGACGTCGAGCTCGCCAAGCACGAGGGCGCGCTCGCCGAGCTGCGCGAGAAGGGTCTCGTCTAGGCGATTCGCCGGCGCTCGCGGATGGTGAGCGCGAGGATGACGACGAGCACCCAGGCGATCCCGAGCAGGACGCCACCGACCACGTCCGAGACGTAGTGCGCGCCCAGGTAGATCCGGCTGGCGGCGACGAGGACGATCATCACGGCAGCCGCGGCGATCGCCAGCGGGCCGTAGCGCGTCCGCCGGGCGATCACGATCGCCAGCGCGGTGTAGACCGCCGTCGTGCCCATGGTGTGGCCGCTCGGGAACGAGTGCGTCCTGAACACGAGCGATGGGTCATGGAAGCGCGGGCGCGGCCGGGCGATCGCCGCCTTGGCGAGCGCGTTGACAATCGCCGCACCGGCAAACGACGCCAGCAGGAACGTGATGTCCGTCCAGGCGTGACGGCGGGCGAGCAGCACGGTCGCCACGGCGACGACAGCCAGGAGTCCCCAGAAGCTGCCCAGGTGAGTGAAGAGCTCGACCGCGCGTGAGTGCGTGTCCTTCAGCCGCTCGTTGAGGTCACGGTCCCACTCCGTGATGAAGTCGTCCCGGCTCACCGCGGCGGCGAGGGCGCCGAACGCGGCCAGGCACGCGGCCAGCAGCAGGATCTCGACGGCGACCGGCCACCCGTAGCGGGCGTTCAGGCGCTCGTCGAAGAAGGGCACGCGCCGTCGTGACGCGCGCTTGGCCAGCGTCGACTCCATCGACTCAGGCTAGCTCGGCTCGGTAACAATTCTGTTAGATCGTTAACCATGCGAACGAAAATTCGCTAACCTGGTTAACGGAATGTCCGACCTCGCAGTCGCTGCCGATCCCGTTGCCCTGGCCAACCGGCTGCGCCCCGCGCTGCTCCGCCTCAACCGCGAGCTGCGCCGTGAGGGCTCCACGCTTGGCATCAGCGGCGGGCAGGCGACCCTGCTTCATCTGATCAGCCGCTCGCCGGGCGCCGGCGTGCGCGAGCTCGCGGCCCGCGAGGGCATGTCGGCGGCCGGGATGTCCGGTCACGTCGACCGGCTCGAGGCGGCCGGGCTCCTGCGCCGCGTCCGCTCGACCGACGACCGCCGGCGCGTGGGGCTCGAGGTCACCGAGGCCGGGCACCGCATACTGCGCGCCGTGCGCCGCCGGCGCACCGCCTGGCTCGCGCAGCGCCTGGGCCGGCTCTCGCCAGACGAGCTCGAGGCGCTCGACGCCGCGCTCGCCCCGCTGGAGCGGCTGCTCGAGGTGGACGCGTGACCGCGCTCCGCGCGGTCGGCGCCCGCACCTTCACCAGCCTCCGGGTCCACCGGAACTACCGGCTCTTCTTCTCCGGCCAGATCATCTCCGTGGTCGGCACGTGGATGCAGAACACCGCGCTCGCGTGGCTCGTGGTCGACCTGACGCACTCGCCGGTCGCAGTCGGCTTCCTCGCCTTCTGCCGCTTCGTCCCGTTCTCGGTCTTCGGACTCGTCGCCGGCGTGGTGGCCGACCGCTTCGACAACCGCCGCCTCGTCATGACGACGCAGGCGTTCCAGATGCTGGTGTCGATCGCGCTCGCCGTCCTGGCCTTCTCGGGCCAGGCGACCGTCTGGGAGGCGTATGCGCTGGCCGTGCTCGGGGGCACCGGACTGGTGTTCGACGCGCCGGGCCGCAACTCGCTCACCTACCAGATGGTCGGCCGCGACGAGCTGCCGAACGCGATCGCGCTCAACGCGAGCCTCTTCAACGCGTCCCGCGTGATCGGGCCGGCGGTCGCCGGGCTCGCGATCGCGGCGACCAGCATCGGCGTCTGCTTCGCGCTGAACGCGGTCAGCTTTCTCGCGGTGCTTGCCGCCCTCTGGCTGATGCGTACCGAGGAGCTGTATCCCGTCGAGAACAAGGAGCGTCCGACGGTCGTCGGGGGAACGCGCGAAGGGCTTGGCTACGTGCGCGGCGCACCGCGCATCCGCGCCGTCCTGGTCATGACGCTCGTCCTCAGCACGGTCGGCTTCAACTTCCACGTGCTCGTCCCGGTGCTCGCCGCCGAGACGCTCCACGTCGGCGCGACGATGTTCGGTGTGCTCTCCGCCGTGTTCGGCGCGGGCGCGCTCGTCGGCGCGCTGATCGCCGCCGTGCGGTCGCGGGCGAGCTTCAAGGCGCTCGTTGCTGGGACCGGCACCTTCAGCGTCACGATGCTCGTCCTCGCGCCCCAGCACACAGTGCTCGCCTGCGCGATCCTGCTCTTCATCACGGGGATCTCGTTCACGACGTGGACGGCGAACAGCCAGTCGATCCTCCAGCTCAGCGCGCCCGATCACTTGCGCGGGCGTGTGCTCAGCCTGTACCTGCTCGCCTTCGCGGGGGCGGCCCCCCTCGGCGGCCTGCTCTCCGGCTGGCTCGCCCACGTGGGCGGCACGGAGCTGGCGTTCAGCGTCGCCGGCATGGCCGGGTTGGTGATGACGCTCTACGGGCTGCACACGCTCCGCGACGGCCGCTTCGCGCCGCGGCCGGTGCTCGTACCCGGTACGCGGCGCTAGGGCGCTTACGCGACGGACGCCAGCACGGCGTCCCAGGCGACCTCCGAGGCGACGACGGCGAGCGTGACCGGGTCGAGCCCGTCCTCGACCTCGGCGGTCGAGACGGCGTAGAGGATGTCGCCGTCGGCGACGGTGTGGAAG
>DASTZE010000224.1:0-4280 GCA_035764425.1 Gaiellaceae bacterium | reverse complement strand
GCCGAGGCGGCCGACGGCACGACGAACGCGCTCGCGCTCTCCTCGCCGCGCCTGTTCGAGAAGCTCTACGGCGCCGGGAGCGCCGCCCGCTTCCGCCGGCACGCCGAGGGGCTCGATGTCCCGTGGGCGGACGCGACCCTGCCGGCGCTCGCGCACGACGTCGACCGCGTAGCCGATCTCGAGGCGCTCGACGGCCGGCTGGGCCCCGTGACGGCGGCCGTGCGCGAAGGCCTCCTCGCCGCGGCGTGAAGGTCGCCGTCCTGGCCGGCGGCGTCGGCGGCGCCCGGTTCCTGCGCGCGCTGACCGAGACAACCGACCCGGCCGCGGTCACGGCGATCGTCAATGTCGGCGACGACCTCGAGATCGCCGGGCTGTACGTCGCGCCCGACCTCGACACCGTCCTTTACACGCTCGCCGGGCTCTCCGACGAAGAGCGCGGCTGGGGCCGGGACGGCGAGACCTGGCACGCGCTCGAGACGCTGCGCGAGCTCGGCGGCGACGCCTGGTTCGCGCTGGGAGACCGTGACCTAGGCCTCCACCTCGCCAGGACCCAGGCGCTCCGCGCCGGCGAGCCGCTCTCGGCCGTCACCACACGGCTGGCCGCGGCCGCCGGGCTCGAGCTGCGGGTGCTGCCGGCGACCGACGACCGCCTCCGGACGTGGCTCGAGACGCCCGACGGGACGTTCGAGTTCCAGGAGTGGTTCGTGCGCAGGCGTCATGCCGACCCTGTCGACGGTGTCCGCTTCGAGGGTGCCGATACTGCCCGCCCGGCGCCCGGCGTGGTCGAGGCGCTCGACGAGGCCGACGTGATCGCGATTGCGCCCAGCAACCCTTACGTCAGCATCTGGCCGATCCTCTCGGTGGCGCCGATCCGCGCCGCGGTCGAGAATCGCCGGGTGCCCTGCGTCGCCGTCAGCCCGCTCATCGGTGGCCGGGCCGTGAAGGGCCCCGCCGCCGAGATGCTCGAACGGCTGGCAGGGGGCACGGCCCCCGCCCACGTGGCCTCGACCTACGAGGGCCTGGTCGACGTACTGGTCATCGACCCGGCCGACGACCCTGCAGAGGCGTCGGTGCGCACGGTCGTCACGCCGACGCTGCTGGACGAAGCGGACGTGCGTCGCCGCGTCGCCGAGGTGGTTCTCGACGTCGCCGGAGCACCTGCGTGAAGGTCGCGATCGTCGGCGGCACGGGATCGTTCGGGCGCGCGCTCACCGAACGCCTCCATGTGCTCGGCCGCGACGTCGCCATCGGCTCGCGCGACGCCGCCCGGGCGCAGGAGCTCGCCGCCGTCTACGGGGTCGAGGGCGGCACCAACGCGGACGTGGTCCGGGGCGCCGACCTGGTCATCATCTCGACACGCTCGAACGCTGCGGTCGACACGTCGCGCGACCTGGCCGACGCGATCGGCGATACGCCCGTGCTCTCGGTTGCCTCCGACCTGCGCTTCGAGAAGGGCAATGTCTATCCCGGGCGCCTGGGTCACGCATTGGCCGAGGAGATCGCGCAGGTCGTCCGGGCGCCGGTCTGTGCCGGTCTGCAGACGCTGGCCGCGGCGCACCTCGCGTCGGGCAAGCCGCTCGATGAGGACGTTTTCGTCTGCGGGGACGACCCGGCCGCGAAAGACATGATGCTCGAGCTGGCCTCGCGCCTCGTCGTCGGTCGTGCCATCGACGCGGGCCCGCTCGCCAACGCACGCGCGCTCGAGGGCATGACCGCCGTGCTGCTGACCGTGAACCGTGCATTCGGCGTCCAGGCGGGCATCCGGGTCACGAACCTGCCCGCTTGAGCGAGCTGCGGGTCATCCCGCTCGAAGGCATCCCGCCCGTCGAGGAGGGGGCCGACCTCGCCGCCCTCTGTGCCACGTCGGCCGAGCGCTTCGGCGGCTTCGTCGACGGGGACGTGCTGGTCGTCGCCCAGAAGGCCGTCTCGAAGGCCGACGGGCGCGTGGTGGCGCTCGACGATGTCGAGGCGTCGCGGCTCGCGCACGCCATCGCCGGCGACCACGACCCGCGGCAGCTCGAGGTGATCCTGCGCGAGTCGGCCCGGGTCGTGCGCCTGCGCCCGCCGCTCGTCATCGCCGAGACGCGCCACGGCTTCGTCTGCGCCTCCGCCGGCGTCGATGCCTCGAACGCGCCCGGCGCGGGCGCGCTCGTGCTGCTCCCCGTCGACCCGGACGCCTCCGCGACCCGGTTGCGGGCCGGGCTCGCCGAGCGCACGGGCCGCGACGTTGCCGTGATCGTGAGCGACTCGTTCGGCCGCCCGTGGCGCCACGGCACGACCGACGTCGCCATCGGTGCCGCCGGTCTCACGCCGCTCCTCGACCACCGCGGCACACGGGACCCCGCGGGCTACGAGCTGCGCGCGACGACGATCGCGGTGGCGGACGAGATCGCCGGCGCCGCCGAGCTCGTCATGGGCAAGGTGGCCGGCGTCCCCGCTGCGGTCGTCCGCGGCCTCGCCGTCGCCGGCGACGGCAGCGCCCGCGACCTCGTCATGCCCGCGGAGCGGGATCTCTTCCGCTGAAGCAGTAGAGCTCGCACACGTACGGGAAGCGGATGACCTCGCTGCCCCGCGTCGCCGGGTGCGAACGCAGCAGCTCGCGCAGACGGTCGGAGAACTCCGCCCGCGCGTCGTCGGGCATCGCCGACACGAAGCTGATCGAGCAGAAGCGCGCGACCTGCGTCTCGACGTCGGTCTCCTGCACGTGGGCGACGGACTCGTGCGCCACCTCGTCGAAGAGGCCGGTCGCGTCGAGGGCGGAGCGCCAGTCGAGCCCGACCAGCTTGCGCGCGTGCTCGATGGTGGCGTCGTCGGAGGCCGCGGTGACGGCATCGGAGACGAGAGCGGCGATTTCGGCGACCCAGTTGACCGACTCGTCGCGCGCGTTCCACAGGAGCGCGAGGCGGCCGCCCGGCGCGATGACGCGGCGGAACTCGCGCAGCGCCGGCTCCGTGTCGAACCAGTGGAACGCGGTCGCCGAGGTCACGGCGTCCACTGCGTCGTCCGGCAGCTCGATCGCCTCGGCCGTCCCGCCGACGATCTCGACGCCCGGCGCGGCGGCGATCAGCTGCTCGCGCATGCCGGCGACCGGCTCGAGTGCAAGGACGCGCGCGCCGGTGGGCGGGAGCAGCCGCGTCAGCTTGCCGGTGCCCGCGCCCACGTCGAGCACCGTGCGGCCGGGGGCGAGGCCCAGCTCCCGAGCGAGGAAGGCCACGGCCTCCGGCGGGTAGCCGGGCCGGCCGCGTTCGTACTCGCCCGCCGCGCGGCCGAACCCCCGCTCGGCGACCTCGTGGACGGGCATCTGACCCGCCACGGTACCGTCCTCCGCGATGGAGGTGAAGTGGGTCGACGAGTTCGAGGGCGGCTTCGGCTGGCTGACGCGCGAGGCGCGCATGCGCACCTCGCACGCCCTCGTCGTCGACGGCGGCGTCTGGCTCGTCGACCCGTTCGACGTGCCCGAGCTCGACGACCGCGTGCGCACCGCAGGCAAGCCACGCGGCGTCGTGCAGCTGCTCGACCGGCACAACCGCGACTGCGCCGCACTCGCCGCACGGTACGACGTGCCGCACGTCCGGGTGCCGGCGACGAAAGGCACGCCGTTCCAGCTGCTGCAGCTCTACTCGCTGCCCCTGTGGCGCGAGGCGGCGCTGTGGTGGCCGGAGGCGCGCGTTCTCGCCGTGGGCGACGCGCTCGGCACCATCGCCTACTTCGTGGCGCCGGGCGAGCAGCTCGGCGTGCACCCGTTCCTGCGCTTGACCCCGCCCCGGCAGCTCGCCGCCTTCGACGCGCAGCACGTGCTCGTCGGCCACGGCTGGGGCGTGCACGGGCCCGATACCCCCGTGATCTTGCGCCGCGCGCTCGTGACGTCGCGCCGGCGCATGCCGGCCGCGTGGCTGCACGGCTTCAAGTCGATGTTCCGGCGCCGGTGAGCGTCGCCGCGGAGCTGGCCGCCCTGCTCGGCAACGACCGCGTGTCCGCCGGCGACTCCGTCCTCGACCAGCACGCGGCCGACCCGACGTACCACGCGCCGCACCGGCCGGACGCGGTGGTGTTCCCCGAGTCGACCGAGGACGTGGCACGGATCCTCGCCTGGGCCGACCGGAAGCGTGTCCCGGTGGTGCCGTACGGCGCGGCGACCAGCCTCGAAGGGCACGTCATCCCGGTCGAGGGCGGCGTCAGCCTCGACACCGCCCGCATGAACCGGATCCTCGCCGTCGACCCGGGCGACCTGACCGCGGTCGTGCAGCCGGGCGTGACGCGGCTGGCGCTCAACGAGCGGC
>DASTZE010000223.1:0-9846 GCA_035764425.1 Gaiellaceae bacterium | reverse complement strand
TTCTACGAGCGGCTCGCCGAAAAGATGCCGACCGTGATGGTCTTCGAGGACATCCACTGGGCCGACAGTGCCTTGCTCGACTTCATCGAGCACCTGCTCGAGTGGTCTCGGGCGAAGCCGATCTTCGTGCTGGCGCTCACGCGGCCCGAGCTCCTCGAGCGGCGGCCAGACTTCGGCGCGCACGGGCGCAGCGCCACCCGGCTCGTGCTCGAGCCTCTCTCGGACGGCGCGATGAACGCGCTCCTGGACGGGCTCGTTCCCGGTCTGCCCGACGAGGTGCGCGCCCAGATCCGCGATCGCGCGGACGGGATCCCGCTCTACGCGGTCGAGACCGTCCGGATGCTTCTCGATCGCGGCGCCCTGGACCGCGACGGGGACGCGCTGCGCGTCGTCGGCCCGCTCGACCGGATCGACGTCCCGGAGACGCTGCACGCGCTCATCGCCGCACGGCTCGACGGGCTCACGCCGGAGGAGCGCGAGCTCATCCAGCATGCCGCCGTCCTCGGAAAGACCTTCGGCGCCCGCGGCCTCGCGGCGCTCGGTGACGCTGGCGACGACGCCGTGGCCCCGATCCTCGAGCGACTCGTGCGCAAGGAGCTTCTGACGATCGACCTCGATCCGCGGTCGCCCGAGCGCGGCCAGTACGGCTTCCTCCAGGCACTCGTCCAGCGCGTCGCCTACGACACGCTGGCGAAACGGGAGCGTGGCCGCCTCCACCGCGCGGCCGCCGCCTACCTCGAGACCGAAGCGGGCATCGACCCGGACGAGATCGCCGAGGTCATCGCGGCACACCACCGCGACGCCTACGAGGCCGACGCCAGTGCCGACAGCCGGGCGGCGGCATGCGCCTGGCTTGAGCGCGCCGCCAGACGCGCCGCAGCGCTCGGTGCACCCGACGACGGCCAGCGGGCGTATGACGACGCGGCAGCGATCGCCGAGGAGCCGGCCGAGCGGGCCAGGCTCCTGGAAGAGGCCGGCAAGCTCGCGATCCGTGCGGGCCGCATGGCCGACGCCGAAGAGCGTCTCCATCAATCCGTCGAGACCTTCACGGCCGCCGGCAACACCCACGCTGCGGCCCGGGCGGCCTCGTTCCTGGGGCTCTCGCTCTGGAACCAGAACCGTGCGGACGAGGCGCTCGGGACCTTGCGCCCGGCATTCGAGGCGCTCGCCGGCGAGGAGCATGACGTCGACGTCGGCAACCTGGCGGCCGAGCTCGCCCGGATCGAGTTCTTCGCCGGCGAACGGCAGCGCGGCCTGGAGCACGTCGAGCTCGCCCTCGATGTCGCCGAGCAGTACCGTGACCTGGGACTGCTCTCGCAGGCGCTCAACACCAAGAGCCTGCTGATCAGCCCGTCCCGGCTCCACGAACGGCACGCGCTGCTGCGGGAGGCGCTCCGCATCGCCGAGGAGCACGACCTCGGCGAGCAGCAGCTTCGTGCAATCAACAACCTGCTCGTCGTGCTCGAGGCGTCGGATCGGCCTGCCGAAGGATCCGAGCTGCTGCAGCAAGGCCTCGCGATCGCGCGCGCCCGCGGCCACCGCGCGTACCTCACCTGGTTCGGAAGCGCGGTGGCGGGCGAACGGATCGACACCGGCGACTGGGACGGCGCGTTCGCGCTCGCGGAAGACGTTCTCCCGGACGGGGTCCAGACATTTGCACAGGCGATCGGAACGGCCCTCATTCTCGCCCTGGCGAGCTTCGAGCGCGGAGACGACGACGCCGCGCGCGCCTGGCTCGCCCGCGCTCCGGCGGATCTCGCCGGTTCGGCCGACAAGCAGATCGCCGCGGGCGCACGCTACGCCGCTCTCATCGACGCCTGCATCAGCGGTAGCGCCCCGGATGCGGTCGCGGAGATGGTCGCAGCCTGGGAGATGAGCGTCGAGCTCGACATCTGGAGCAATGCCGGTTCGGCGCTGGCGTGCGCCGCGGACGCGGCGTCCCTCCTCGGCGACCCAGTCGCAGCCGCGCCGCTGGTGGACCTATACGACGAGGCGCCTGTGGCGGCCGTGACGCGGTACATGCGCGCCAATGCAGGTCGCATACGCGGGTTCCGCGCGGCCGCCGCAGGAGACGAAGACGCCGCCGCGGACTCCTTCGCCGAGGCGCTGGCGGCCGCCCGGAGCTGGGGGCGAGACGCGCTGGTGGCGAAGGTCCTGGCGGACTACGGCGTGTGGCTCGCCGGCTCGGGCCGAGGGGAGGAGGCCGAGCCGCTCCTGGAAGAGGCGCGGACGCTGTTCGAGCGCATGCGCGCGGCGCGATGGCTCGCGCGCATCGACGTCGCCCGCCCGCTCGTCAGGCAGTGAGGTTTCGGTAGCGGAGCGGCGGCCCGGAGTCGAACCGAGCCAGCCTGGGGCTGCCAGACCTCACCGGTTTTTGAAGACTTCGGCGCGAACTGCCGTTTTGCAGGGCTTTCGGGCAAGAAACCGACACCGCGCGCCGGTGCGCGCGCCGGTCCGCGCCCAGCTATGCCTGGGGCGGCTGGGCACCGTTCCTACACAGCGGGCGCGGGTGGTGTCCGCGTCGGCTCGACGCCCCGCCACTCTTTGCGTAGCGGATGTCCGGGCCTATGCGACGAGTTTCCTCGACTTGCCGCGTGCCGGCAACGCGGCGCCGCGCGAGCTCATGACCGACCGCCCCGCGCGGAGGACACCTGGGGCGCCGCGCGCGGAGGCGCCCCAGGTGGACACATCGGTCAGGCGCGGCTCAGAAGCCGGCGCACTGCTTCTCCTTCTTGCCGCCGACGGTGTTGCCGCTCCCGGTCAGCCCGGCGTTCTTGTCGCACGTGAGGTTGTGCTGAATCGTGTTGCCGGAGATGTCGTTGGCCGTGGCGTCGTTGCCGTCGAACCGCAGGTCATGGCCGATCGTGTTCGGCCCGCAGGCGCCGGTGCTCCACGGCGCCCCGGCCGAGCTGTCGCGGACGGACAGGTCGTGGCCGATCGTGCTGTTGCAGATGACGTTGGTCCCTGCGCTGAGCGGATCCGCTGCCGCGCCCGTCTTGTTCACGTCGGCGTTGCCGCCGACGTCGACGCTTTCGAGCCTGACCCCGCTCGACTTGTCGATGTGGAGGTCACCGTTCACCGTGACGTCGACGAGGTCGCACCAGTCGCCCTTCTCCACGCGGAGGTTGCCCTCGACGGTGGTCGCGTTGATCTGCTCGTTCGAGCAGGTCATGTCGCCGCGCGCGGGCAGCTTGACCGTCGTCTGCAGCGGGAGGTGGGCCGGGTCGTCGGCATCGCCGACATACAGGGTCCGCCCGTTGCCGTCCAGGACCCACTGCTGCTTCGCGTCCGACCAGTACGAGAGCGCCCGGCGGTCGACGTGCAGCGTCACGACCTTCGAAGCGCCCGGTGCAAGCTCGACCCGGTCGAACTGGGCGAGCGCGCGCACCGCAAACTGGACGCCGTCCGGCTGGTCGCTCGGCGGGCCGACGTACACCTGCGCCGCGTCGGCGCCGGCAACGCCGCCCGTGTTCTTGATCGTGAACGTCACGTCCAGGCCACCGTCCTTCGCCTTCTCGACCTTCAGCTTCGAGAAGCCGAACGTCGTGTACGAGAGGCCGAAGCCAAACGGGAAGGCGGGCGTGATGCCCAGCTTGTCGAAGTAGCGGTAACCGGTGTAGATGCCCTCCGACTCGTTCGTGCCGCCCGCGGCCGGGCAGGCGAGCGAGCCGGGGTTGCCGGCACCGGAGCAGCCGGCGTTGCCGTTGAGCCGCTCCAGGTGCTGCCCGGCGGCCGAGCCCGGGTACAGCCCGTTCGCGGGCTCGTTGTAGCCCCAGATCGTGTCCGTCCGGTTGGCCGGCCACGTGAGCACCGTGTGGCCGCTCGGGTTCGCCTCGCCGAGCAGGATCCTCGCGGTCGAGGTGCCGCCCTCCTGGCCGGCGAACCACATCTCCAGGATCGACTTCGCGCTCCTCGACCACGACGTGTCGACCGGGTTGTCGGAGTTGATCACGACGACGGTGTTCGGGTTCGCCGCGGCGACGGCGGTGATCAGGTTCAAGTTGGCGGCCGACATCGCCGTCACCGCGGAGAACGTGTGCCCGTCGTACGGCGTCCCGGGAGGAGACACGGCCGTGTTGCTCGTGCCGCTGCCGGTGTTCACGAACACGATCGCCTTGCTCTTGCCCGCGGACATGGCCGCCGCGTCGGCGATGTCGCCCGCTGCGCGGGTCACCGCCAGTCGGAAGCTGGTCGGGCCGCATGAGGCCAGGACCGCCTGGACGCCGGGGTTGGTGCCGGCATTGGCGGCCGGCGGCGTGGACACGCACTGGTTCGTGTTCACGGTGACCGAGATCGGGTAGTAGGTGCCGCCGACGAGGCTCGACTCCGTCGGCGTGCAGTTGACGGTCCCGGGCTCGGCGACCGTGGAGCCCGTCGCGCAGGTTCTGCTGATCAGGCCCTGGTCGGTGTAGCCCGCGTTCGTCGGGTTGCTCGGGACGGTGGCGCCGTAGACGTTCGCTGTCACAGCGTTGAGGTTCCGCTGCGCGCCGTTGAAGCTGAACTGCACGGCGTCGGGCGGACTGTTCGTCTGCGCGGCGTTCGCCGCCGTGAACGGCGTGCACATGGTCAGCGTCGGCGTGGCCGGCGGCGTCCGGAACTGACCCGTCTGCGGGCAGTTCAGCGTCGACGGCAGCGTGTCGCTCTGCTGGATCGCGAACGTGTACGTGTCCGACGTCGGCACGTAGAGGTAGCCCGTCCACGTGTAGACGTGGCCCGGGGCGAGCCGGTTGCCGTTCACCGCCGTGTGGTCGATGGGGTGCGCGTCCAGCGTCTGCGGGCCGCCGTCGATCGACAGGTTGAGCCCGCCGGTGACCGTGCTGTTCGACGTGGAGAGCTGCGTGGTCGAGATCGGCGCCCCGTCCGGATCGTTCGCCGGGAAGAACGTGAAGGCGCCGGGGCTCCCGCTGAGAGCCTTGAGCTGCTGCAACGGGTTGACCGCGTTACGCCCGATGAAGCCGGTCGAGGCCTCGTTCGTCGGGTCGGCCACCGTGTGGTTCGCGCTCGATCCCGTGACGAAGACGCCGCCGGCGAGGTCGGCCGGCGTCAGCGGCAATGCGTTGCCGTCGTTCTTGAGCAGCGTCGCACCCTCCTCGGAGTAGCGCTCCACGATCGCAGCGTCGCCGTTCTTCGTCCCGAGGAGCGGCGCGCCCGAGGTCGGGCCGTCCGGCAGGTTGGCCGTGCCGGTCCTGTCGGCACCGACACCACCTGGGTTCGTGCAGGTCGGGCCGGGGATCGGATCACAGCCGAGCATGCCGAAGCGCTCGAGCTGGTAGAGGATCCGCGCGGCCGACTGGTTGAACACCGATAGCGGCAGGACGCCTCCGTTCACGGCTGCGTTCAGCGTGCAGCCGCCCGCTGCGCCGGCGCCCGTCGCCGCCGTCGGCGCGGGGCAGCCGGCGCTCGTGCTGCCGCCCTGGAACCCGTTGGGCAGGCCGCCGATGTGCGCGCTGTCGCTCGTGCAGTTCGGATCCCACAGGCCCGCCGTGAAGCCGCCCGGATTGCCCACGTAGTACGCGCACGTGGATCCCGTCGGGTCGGCGGTGCCGTTGCCGCCGGCAAGGAAGCCGTTCTGCGTCGGCATCTCCTGGTCCATCCCGTTGGTGATGGCCGACGTGCTGTGCGTCGCCGGGTAGTCGGAGCCGACGAGCGCGGCCGAGCCCCAGGTCCCGCGCAGGACGTGGTTGAGGCTGAGCGGCTGCTCGCACGAGAAATGCGACTCGTCGAGCGGCCACGTTTCCGGGTTCTCGCCCGGGTTCGCGTACGGGCTCGGCCCGGACGC
Organism: Gaiellaceae bacterium; assembly: GCA_035764425.1. Taxonomy (GTDB): domain Bacteria; phylum Actinomycetota; class Thermoleophilia; order Gaiellales; family Gaiellaceae; genus JACVRM01. The sequence goes on along the minus strand of DASTZE010000223.1, from coordinate 4,067 downwards.
GAGCGCCGAGATCGGGTTGACCAGCGCCGGGTTCGTCGAGGTGTCGCGCCAGATCTGGTACGAGCACATCGTCGCCGCGGCACGGGCGCTCACGAAGCCGCCCTCGTAGGGGGTCATGTAGAGCTCGTGGAGGCTCTGATCCTGGATGTCCGTATTCGCGTTCTGGTTCTGGCCGTTGTAGACGACGAAGTGCTTCATCTCGGACATCGCGCCGATCACGGCCCCAGGCGTGCACGGCGCGCCGGTCGCGGGAACCGCACCGGAGGTGGGGCAGCGCGTGCCCTGCATGCCGTGGATCTGCGCCGAGATGAACTCGTGGCTGAGGTACGGGTCCTCACCCGTGGTCGTCAGGTTCCGGCCCCAGTTGGGCAGCCGGTCGAGGTCTGTCTGCGGGCCGAACATGCCGGTGACCATGAACTCGCGGCTCTCCTGGCCCTCGGCCTGGCCCCAGGCGTTCGCGAGGGTGCGGTCGAAGGTCGCGCCGAGGCCCATCAGTGTCATCGGCGCGGTCGAGCCACGCGCGTTGTTGCCTGACGTGTTCAAAACGCCCTGCGCGTCCGTCCAGCAGATCTTGGTGACGCTCGGCGTCGTGAAGGTCGCGAAGACGGCAGCGCCGGTGGGGTGCACCTTCGTGATCGGGCCGGTCAGGTCGAGGCCGCTGCCGCTCGCGCCGGCGGTGCCGACGGCGGCGATCGTGACCTGCTCGGCGTTCGACATGTTGTCGATCCAGATCGTCTCGCCGGCGGTGAAGCCGGTGACGCTGGCGACCTTGATGTTGTGGAACGTCTGGCCGGCGCCCGAGTACGCGGCGTCGTTGGTCACGGGCACGCCGTACGCGTGCGTGTGCGCCAACGGCGCGCTGAAGGTGATCGTCGTGCCGCTGATCGCGGAGATCACGCCGGCGTCGGCATTCGTGCCGGTGTCGACGTACAGCGTCTGGCCGACGGCCAGGCCTGTCGCACTCGCCACGGTGATGTGCGTCGCGTCAGGATTCGTGAACAGCGCCGTGAGGTTCCCGGCGAGCGTCGTCGCCGTCGGGCTCCCCGACGGGTCGTTGCCAACGGGGCCGCCGACGGGCCCCACGTTGTGGCAGTTCGCGTTCGCGCCGTCGTGCAGCAGCGTGTCGACGTTCTGAATCTTCGCCAGCGTGAACGGCGACGTCTCGAGCTGCGCCAGGACGCTGAGGACGGTAGGCGTATACGGGGCGGCCGCGTCGACCGGCGGCGCCGTCTCGGGCGCCGGCAGCGACACCGGCAGGTCGTACGGGGCATTGGGTGCCGCGGCCACGGCTGAGGTCAGACCCAGGCTGAGGACAGTGCAGAGGGCCGCACCGAGTGCGACCACGAGCCTCCCCAGTCGCTCCCTCTCCCGCGGGACGTGTTCATGGCGAGTCATGACGGGCTGACTCCTTCCTCTGTGGCGGGCGGACACTTGCGCCTGCCTCAGCACACAGGTCCGACGATGGCAAGAAGTCGGGCTTGAGGCGAAAACCATCCGCTTTCCCGCCGCCGTCGTGGTTCAAACGTTCCGAAGGTCGCGAGTCGAAGCGGCTTCGGCTCAACAGAGCGGCCCCGGAGTCGAACCGAGCCAGCCTGGGGCTGCCAGACCTCACCGGTTTTGAAGGCTTCGCACTTTTCGCATCACCAAGCGGTCTGCAGACTCCGCGCGCCAGTCCGCGCGCCAGTGCGTGTCTCGGACAAGAGCCTGAAATTCGGGCGCCCGACGGCAGGGCTTTGGCCGAGTGGAAGAGCGGGCCTCAGCGCCGACCGGAGTCGTGCGAGTCGCTTGGCCGCGCGTGGAGCAAGCCGACCAACGACCTCGATGCCTGGCGCGGCTTCGTTGTCTACAGCTCGCAGAGGAGCGTTCTCGCTGCTCGATCAGCACGCTTCGAAGAAGCGGCCGACCAGGATCAGCGCCGTGATCACGGCGCCCACCTCGAAGTACGTCTTGGCGTCGAGGCCGCCGACGAGCACGACGGCAGACCAGGCGAATGCGGCAAGCGTCCCGATCGAGATGAGCGTGTCCATCGTCGCGACGCCATGGCGCGGGTTCTTCAACGCAGCACGCTGGAACCCAAGGCCTGCCCAGAGGACGACCGGGGCCGACAGTGCGAACGCAACCCATTCCCAGCCGGCGAACTGAAGCGCCGGCACCATCGCGAGGAGGACGAGCGGCACGCTCAGCACCACTGCGACCACGAGGCGCTTCGTGAGCGGCTGCGTCGGGTCGGCGTCGACCGGGCGCGCCTCCGGCAGCGCCGCGGTGTACCCGGTCGCTTCGACCGCGCCGATCAGGTCGTCGACGCAGCACGCGCCGGATCGAAGTCGACCGCAGCATCCTCGGTGGCGAAGTTGACCGCGGCGACAACTCCGTCGAGCTTGTTCAGCTTGCGCTCGATCCGGGCGGCGCGGGCCGCGCACGTCATGCCGCCGAGCGCGAGCCGGACACGCTCGGTGTCCGCGGCGGCGGTGCGGCCATCGAGAACGGCTTCCTGCACCGCAGTCATGTGGCCGCGTAGCCCGCTTCGTCGATCGCGGCTCTGATCCGCGTATCGTCGAGTTCGTCACCCACGACGGTCACGCGCTTGGCGTCGAGGTCCACGTCAACCGACGCGACGCCCGGCACGGCCGAGACCTCCTCGGTGACCGCGCGGCGGCAGTGGCCGCAGTGCATGTCGGAAACGTCGTACGTGAGCGTCTCGCGCATTTCCGTCTCCTTTCGTCTGCCCGAAGAATACCCTACCAGGGTATATAGGCTGTCACCCGAGTCGAACTCGGACGCGCTCGCGTCGAGTAGCGCGAACGTCCCTGACCCCGCTCGTCAGTTTCCCCGACCAGGCTGAGGACGCGCTGTTGGCCGGGCCGACAACGAGCATGCTGGCGGCGCGCGGCGCGCGAGTCCGTAGTTCCCCGCAGCCGAATCGGAAATCACTTCGGAGGTGACCACCCTCTAGTTCCTGTCTGATGCGCCCATACATCGGCACACCAGAAAGGTGGAGGCTATGCCCAGGCTCACCCTCATCTCAATCGCAGCTCTGGTCGTCGCGGCAGTGCCCGCAGCAGCGAGCGCGGCGCCGGCCGCAGCGAGCAAAGCCCCGCTGATCATCGCGATGAAGGACCCCGGCTGCCACTGGTTCTACCTCGGCGGAGGGCCAAATCAACGCAAGTACGCCAAGTCGGTCACTCGGACCGGGCCGGTAACGCTCCTCAACCTCGACGAGGCGGCGCTCATCATCAAAGGACCCGGCGGCACGAAGAGGGAGGCCGTTGGCGCGAAGCTGACGCTCAAGGCGAAGGGGACCTATCGCATCACGATGGTGAAGCAGGAACCCGACGACAACACGCTGATCCTCAAGGTGACGTAAGAACCACACGCGCATAGCCGTGTGTCGATGAAGGGGGCCCGCCGAGTGCGGGCCCGCTCATTTGGGAGCGAGTCGGTGAACCTGCGGGCGGTCTCCCGCTCGCAGAGCTCGGGGGCGCACGGCGCGCGGGACGAGGCGGGCGACCCGGCCTGCCGCCGCCCTTCGCGAAGCCGCTGTTAGTCCAGGATGCTGCGCGAGCGCTGGGGAATTCGTGCTACCACCGCACGCGCAGAGGAGCTCGGCGCTATTCGCCCAAGCCAAGAGGCCTGCTGAGAGGGCTTTCTCATCAGGGCGCCCGGATTTGAACTGGGGACCTCTTGTCCGCGCGAAGAGCTGCAGCAGGACGCAGCGAGCCGAGTCCACCCATTTCGTGCGAGTGAGCTGATTTGGACTGACTTGGACAGCGCTCAGCCTCCAAGGAAGGTCACGGACGAACGCAGGTCTTTATTGAAGTACGTCTAGGCCGCGGCTGACGACGCGGCAGGTCGGGCCCCATGCTCCCACTGAAGCCTCGGTCCCGGTAAGTGCGCGCCAGTTGTGCGCCAGTCGTAGGGCGGTTCAGGGTCACGTCCCATAGCGTGGTGTAGGAGCGCGTCGGACGGAGCCGGGTGAGGTCCGGCCACCGCGGCGCTCAAACTCGTCGAGTCCACCAAGACGACGACGAGAGGAGTCACCGCGATGGCCGAGACGAAGAGGATGACGG
>DASTZE010000222.1:0-4443 GCA_035764425.1 Gaiellaceae bacterium | reverse complement strand
GACGCTGTTGAGCGCCGTCGAGCTCGACGGGTTGATGACGATCGCGTTCGCGCCCGCCGAGATCAGGTTGCGGATGTCCGCGCTCTGCTCGGCAGCGGTGCCGTTGCGGTTCGCCACCTTGACCTGCTTGACGAGCCCGCTGTGCGTCGCCTGCGCCCGGATCGCGCAGATCATCTCCTCACGCCAGCCGTTGCCGACGAGCGTGTTCGACACGCCGATGATGTAGTTGCCCGCCTGCGGCTTGGCCGACGCACTCGATGCCGCGAACGCGGCGACGGTGACGACCAGGACGGCGAGCAGTGCAACGAGGCCCGTGCGGCGTTCGCCGCGGGTCCCGGTTCGCATCCTCATTGACCTCCTCCTCATTGACTTCCGGTGCATGACCGCCCCGGAACGAATCTGCGGGAGCCTACGCAATCGGCCTCCTTTCTTCCAGGGGATTTTCCGGAGCCGCCGCGCCCCGCAGCACGCGTGCCAGCCGCCGCGCGTGCTCGGCGTAGGCGGCGTCGAACAGGCGGCTCGCCTCCTCCGGGCCCACCAGGGCCGCGCTCGTCAGCACGGGCGGGAGTGCACCGCGTTCCGCGAGCAGCGCCGCAGTCTCGGCCTTGATCTCGTTCGCGATGCCGACGGCGGCGATGGTCGACCCGGGCGCCACCGGCGTCGGCAGCCCGTCGACGGCCACCATGGCGTCGCCGGCCGGCGTGCACAGGTCGATGACGACGTCGGCGTGATCGAGCAGCCGGGTGCCGGACGAATGCTGCGACTCGCCGGCGTGGGACTGCTCGATCGAGGTGACCACGATGGTCGGGAGCCCTCGCAACTGTGCGCCCGCCGCCATCTCGATCGGGACGGCGGTGACGCCGCTCGCGCTGAAGACGATCATGGTGTCGGGTGGCCGGAGATCGAAGTTGGCCAGGATCTGCTCGGCCAGCCCCTCGACCCGCTCGATGTACATCGCCTGCCGCTGCCCGTTCGCGCCGACGACCTCGGTGTGGAACGTCATCGAGAGCTCGACGATCGGGTTGAACCCGGGGTACGACCCGTAGCGCGGGAAGAGCTCCTCGACCGGGATCCGCGAGTGCCCGGTGCCGAAGACGTGCACGAGTCCGCCGGCGCCGATCGCCTCGGCGCACAGCCGGCTCGCCCCGGCGAGCGCGTCGGCCTGGGTGTCCTCGATACGGCGCAGCAACTCGGCGGCCGGCGCCAGGAATCGGCTCATCGACGGCGCGTCCGAACTGGAGTAGAGTCGGCCCGCATCACCTGTCTAGACATCCAGACAAGCGCGGAACCTACTCGCCGTTCACCAGACCGTCAAGCTTCGGGAGGAAGGCCGTGAGCCACCGGATCACCATGCTCGGAACGGGCCTGATCGGGCTCTTCTACACGCAGACGCTGCACGGGAAACGCGGCCGCGACCGCGTCGAGCTCGTCTACTCGCGCTCGCCGGAGCGGGCGGAGGCCTTCGCCCGCGACAACGGCGTGCCGCGGACGTCGACCGACCTCGAGCAGGCGATCGCCGACCCGGGGACGGACACGGTCGTCGTCGGGCTGCCGAACGACCTGCACGAGGCGGCGATCGCGCTCTGCGCGCGGCACGGGAAGGCGGTGCTCTGCACCAAGCCGCTCGCGCGCAACGCGGAGGAGGCGAAGCGGATCCTGGACTCCGTCGAGAAGGCAGGCGTTTTCGCCGGGTACCTGGAGGACCTCGCCTACACGCCGAAGACGCTGAAGGCGGTCGCCGCGGTGCAGGCGGGGCAGATCGGCGACGTCACGTGGGCGCGCTCGCGCGAGACGCACCCGGGCCCGCACAGCGCCTGGTTCTGGGACGCGCGGCAGGCGGGCGGCGGCGCGATCGTCGACCTCGGCTGCCACTGCATCGAGATCATCCGCAGCTACATGGGCAAGGGGAACCGCCCGGTCGACGTCATGTGCTGGCTCGACACGATGGTGCACCCCATCGAGGCGGAGGACAACGCGATCGCGCTGATCCGCTTCGAGAGCGGGGCGATCGGCCAGTTCGAGGTCTCGTGGACGTTCCGCGGCGGCATGGACCTCCGCGACGAGGTGGCCGGCACGGAGGGGACGATCTGGACGAACCACTTCCTGCGCACGGGCTTCGAGATGTTCTCGTCGGGCGAGGGCGGCGGCTACGTCGCCGAGAAGGCCGAGTCGTCGAGCGGCTGGCTCTTCCCGGTCGGCGACGAGGTGGCCGAGCTCGGCTACGTCGACATGTTCACGGACATGTTCGACGCGCTGGACGACGGCCGCGAGCCGCGCGAGACGTTCTACGACGGCTATGTCGTGAACGCCGTGATGGACGCGTGCTACCGCTCGGCCAGGTCACGCGCGTGGGAGCCGGTGCAGCTCGAGTGGCGCGGCGGGACCGCGGCGCCGATCGCACGCGAGAAGCGAACCTGGGACGGCAAGACGGTCATCAAGGAGGAGCAGATGCCCGACGGCCGCCGCAAGCTGATCGTCAAGGACGAGGCGACGGGCGAGTTCGCCGACGTCGTCGCCTAGCTGGTCTCCGCCGCCGGCTCCGCCTCGGGCGCCGCCGCGGGCGCCTCGGCGCGGCGCACCAGGAACAACGCCGCGAGCGCGCCGACCACGAGCAGCGCCGCGCCGATCAGCACGATCGTGTCCAGGCCGCTCACGAAGGCGGTCGGGATCGCGCCCAGCAGCCGCGCATCGCCATGCGCGGCCCGCTCGCCCGACGACGCGACGGCAGCCGAGAGCGACGACCCGTGGAAGCCCACGTCGCGGAGACTCGAGCCGATCCGGCTCTGGAGGATCGCCCCGAGCACGGCCACGCCGACCGCGAGCCCCGTGATGCGCGCGGTGTTGCTGATCCCGGCGGCCATGCCGGTCCGCGCCGGGTCGACGACCCGGAGCGCGGCGCCCGCGATGGTCGGGTTCGCGAGCCCGGTCCCGATGCCGGCCACGATGAAACCGGGCAGCAGCGCCCCGTAGCCGGAGGTCGGCGAGACGATCTCGAGTAGCACCAGCCCAACGGCGACGAGCGCCATCGCCACCGCGAGCAGGAGCCACATCGGCTTGGTGGTCGCCAGGTTGCGCGTGGCGAGCGGCACCGCGAACACGAACACGGTGAACGGCAGGAAGCCGAGCCCGGCCTTCAGCGGCGAGTAGCCGAGGATGTCCTGGATGTAGATCGACAGGAACGGGAACAGGGCGAACATGCCGGCGCCGATGCAGAACGTCGCCAGCTGGACGCCGACGAACGCCGGGACGCGGAAGAGCGAGACGTCGAGCATCGGCCGCGCCTGGCGGCGCTCGACGAGCACGAAGATGACGAGGAGCGCGGCGCCTACCACGAGCGAGCCGACGATCTGCCCGCTCCCCCAGCCCTCGCCGTTGCCGCGCAGCAGCCCAAAGACGATCAGGAACAGCGACGCCGAGAACAACACGAGTCCGGCGTAGTCCGTCCGGTCGGCGCGCGGGTCGCGCGACTCGCGCACCTTCATGAGCGCGATCACGAAGACGGCGACGCCGATCGGGACGTTGACGAAGAAGACCCAGCGCCAGCTGAGCCACTCGGTGATGATTCCGCCGGCGAGCGGCCCCGACGCGACGGCGACGCCGATCACGGATCCCCAGATCGCGATCGCGCCTGCGCGCTCGCGGCCCTGGTACTCGGCGCCGATCAGCGCGAGCGCCGTCGCGAACAGCGCGGCCCCGCCGACGCCCTGCAGCGCCCGGGCGACGTCGAGGGACCCGATGTTCCAGGCGACGCCACAGAGCAGCGACGCGACCGTGAACAGCGCGACGCCGATCGCGAAGATCAGCCGGCGTCCGTAGCGGTCGGCGAGCGCGCCGGCGGTCAGGATCAGCGCGGCGAGCGTGATCGCGTACGCGTCGACGACCCACTGCAGCCCGGTCAGGCTGGCGTCCAGCTCCCGCTGGATGCTCGGCAGCGCGACGTTCACGATCGTGATGTCGACCAGCAGCATGAACGTGGTCGCACAGACGGCGATCAGCGTCCAGCGGCGGTCCTGGGGAGCGGCCGGCAAGGCGCGGAGGGTACTACCAGCCTCCGCGCCCCGCCAATCGCGTTCAGCCGCCGAACGACGCCAGCGGCTTGCCGGTCTCGAGCAGCGTCTTCAGGCCGCTCAGGACCATCATCCAGCCCGCCCCCGAGACACTCTCCGCCGTCTTCGGCGACGCCTCGAGCTGGTCGTGCGTGACCGTGAGCAGGCAGTAGCCGCCGTCCTGCGGCTCGATCTCCCACGTCACCCGGCTCGCAGGCTCCGAGGCCATGTCCGGGTCGTAGAGCGACTGCCAGCCGTGCACGAGCCGCTTGGGCGCGTCGAACGCGAAGACCTCCCCCGCGCCCAGGCTCGAGCCGTCGGACCCGAGCGACGTGTAGCTGTCCGGCACGACCGTGATGCGCGCCCCGTGGAAGTACTGCTGCGTGAACTGCGGCGT
>DASTZE010000221.1:0-2371 GCA_035764425.1 Gaiellaceae bacterium | reverse complement strand
CGCCCCGCGCCGAGCGTCGGATTGCCGCACGGAGTGCTCGAACTGGCCGAAAGGAGGTGAATCAGTTGCTGAAGTTCTTCGACTACCTCGAGCGGCTCAACAGCCGTGAGGACGGGCAGACGATGGCGGAGTACGGCGTCGTTCTGGCCGTGATCACCATTGCCGTCTTCGGTGCGCTCGCGCTCCTCTCCGGCAATATCGTGACGGCGATCAACCGCGTCGCGGCTTACATCAGCTGACCCTTTCGGCCTGGAGGGCGGGCTCCCACGTGGGTGCCCGCCCTCGTTTTTTGAAAAGGAGAAATCGCCCCACAATGACCAGGAGAATTCATATCGGCAATCAGCGCGGTCAGACCATGACCGAGTTCGCGCTCGTCATGCCGATCCTCCTGTTCCTGCTGTTGGGGATCATCCAGTTCGGCATCGTCTTCAACAACTATGTGACGCTGACCGATGCCGTCCGCGCCGGCGCACGCAAGGGAGCCGTCGCCCGGCGTCTGCCGAACCCCTCGGGGGCCGTGCAGACGCAGGTGCGCAACTCCGCCACCGACCTGAACCAGAAGAACCTCTCGGTGACGGTGACGTCGACCTTCGCAGCCGGCTCAGACGTGACGGTGACCGCCACGTATCCCTACTCGATCTCGTTGCTGGGGCTGGTCGTCAAGTCCGGCTCACTGCACAGCACCACAACAGAGCGCGTCGAGTGATGCGCCCAGTTCTGTCCCCAACTCGAACGGAGGATCTGCCGCCGTGTTGACGTACCGCGTACGGAACATCGGCATCGCGGCGGCGCTCGCGCTGCTTGCGGCCATGTTCACGTTCTTCTACGTGAGCAACTACAAGAAGCACGTCCAGCAGGGCCAGGAGCTCGTGGACGTCTACGTCGCCTCGCACGACATTCCGGCCGGCACGTCCGGCGCGGAGGTCGCCGGGAGCCTGGCCCACAAGCGGGTCGAGCGCACGGCCGTTGTGCCGGGTGCCATCTCCAGCCCGACACAGGTCAAGCAGCTGGTCGCCACCCAGGAGATCTTCTCCGGTGAGCAGGTGAGCACGAAGCGGTTCCAGCCGCTGGCCGAGCAGGGCATCCGCGGGCAGCTGAAGGGCAACCTTCGCGCCATCGTCGTGCCCGGCGACGCGAACCAGCTGCTGCTCGGCACGCTCCAGGATGGAGACCGCGTCGACATGGTCGCCTCGTGGACGCTCGGCACGAACAACGATTCGCATGTCAGCCGGACGATCCTGCGGGACATCAAGGTGCTGAAGGCGCCGGCGGAATCGACCGTCCAAAGCCATCTCGGCGACTCGGCGAACACGCCGTATTCCGCCATCCTCGCCGTGTCGGACACCCAGTCCCGGAAGCTGTTCTGGATGATGAAGAACGGCGACTGGTCGTTCGAGCTGCGCCCGGTGACGAAGGCCACCGACAGCGTCGAGGGCTTCGACACGGCCCTCACGATCCTTCAGGCAGGCCTGAGGAGGGGACGGTAATGACCCAGGATCAGTCGCGGGAACCCACCCGCATCTACGTGACGGGCGCGTGCGACGGGCTCGAAGAGCTGACCTCGTCGCTCGCCTCGCACCCGGAGATCGAGCTGGTCGGCCGGCAGGAGCATGTCGCCAACGCGGCGGCGGCGCTGGCCGGCGGCCACCTCGGCGTCATCCTGCACGGCACGCGTCAGTCGTCCCTCCCGGCGGACGAGCTCGCCGCGATCCGCGAGCACACCCGCACGCCGGTCGTGCTGCTCGCCTCGGGCGAGGCCTCGGCGTTGCTCGAGGAAGCGCTCGACGCCGGCGTGATGGACGTCCTGCTGCTGCCGCAGCTGACGGAAAACGTCGTCTTCGCGGCCCGCAGGGCGGCGCACGCGAGCCGCCGGTCGCCGACGAGCTCCTCGCGCGAGCACGGCCGGATCGTCACGGTGTTCTCGCCCAAGGGCGGTACAGGCAAGACCGTCACCGCCACCAACCTGGCCACCGCGCTCGTGAAGCACGCGGGCAAGCGCACGCTGCTGATCGACCTGGACCTCCAGTTCGGCGACGCGGCGATCATGCTGTCGATCGAGCCCGACCGGACGATCCAGGATCTGATGGCGGCGCCTGGCGAGCTCGACGTCGAGAAGCTCGCCGGCTACACGCTCCGGCACACGTCAGGCGTCGACGTCCTCCCCGCGCCGGTCCGGCCGGAGGACGCCGAGCTCGTGACGGAGCCGAAGCTGGCCCGCCTGCTGGAGGTGGCGCGCGAGTCGTACGACGTGATCGTCGTCGACACGTCCCCGTTCTTCCACGGGCCGATGCTGGCCACGCTCGACCGCACCGACGAGCTGCTGCTCGTGTGCGGCCTGGAGGTGCCGACGATCAAGAACGTGCGGCTGAGC
>DASTZE010000220.1:0-7956 GCA_035764425.1 Gaiellaceae bacterium | reverse complement strand
GCGAGCTGCGCCGCTATACCCGCCTGCCAGCCGACGCGCCGTCGCAGCTCGAGCGCCTCCATGTGGCGACGCTCGGCCGTCTCGGCATCGCCGGCGGCGTCGTCGGAGAAGGCGATGTGCCGGAGCGCGTACGACTGCGTGAGCGGATCCGGCGCTCGGCGGAGCGACTCCTCGAACAACGGCCTCGCCGTCTCGTTGTCGTCGCGTACCACCTGGTAGACGAGGCCGACGTGGAAGAGCGATTCGGAGATGTCGTGCTCGTCGCCGGTCTCCCGGCGGATGGCAAGCGCGCGCTCCAAGTAGGGCAGCTCCTCGGGCAGCTCGCCGCGCGAGCGGTCGCGCAGGAACTCGCCGTGCAGCGCGAGGCCGCGGCGCGAGAGCGCGAAGGCCTCGAGGCCGCGGTTGCCGCGTTCGGCGGCGGCGCGCTCGACGTCGCCGATCGCCGCATCGAGCTCGGCGCTGCAGTCGCGGATCAGCAGGTTCTCGTCCGCGAGGTCGAGGACGCGCTGGACGAGCGGGTCGGTCACCGCACCACCGCGTAGCGCGCGCATGCGAAGTCCACGTTGCGTTCCAGTTCCTCGAGCCGCAGGTCGACGTGGCGCGGCAGGAGCGGCGCGCCGGCGCCGAGCGTGACGGGCGCGATGTAAACGATCACCTCGTCCAGCAGCCCGGCCGCGGCGAACTGCCCCGCGAGGCCCCCGCCGCCGACGATCCAACGGTTCCGCTCGTCGGCGGCTTCGACCATCTCGTCGTGCACCGCTGCGACGTCGCCGCTGGTGAAGCGAACGTGCTCCGAGGCCCGCTCCAGCCGGCGGTGGGTGAAGACCCACGAGGGCAGCTCGTACGGCCAGCGCTCGCCGTGCTCGAGGATCCATTCATAGGTCGTCGCGCCCATAGCGACGGCCCCAACCTGCGCGTAGAAGGCGTCGTAGTTGAGCGGCCCGCTCCGGTCCTGCTCACGCGAGAACAGCCACTCCAGCGACTCCCCCGGCCCGGCAATGAAGCCGTCCAGCGAGGTCGCCGTGTAGTACTGCGTTACCAGCCCCTGGTTTCCAGGAGCTGCGCAGGATCCAGCGACGAGGCCGAGATGCCGATCATCGGCTCGCCGAGCCCTTGCGAGACACGCGCGAGGATCTCGGGATCCTCGAAGTGCGTCGTGGCCTCGACGATCGCCTTCGCGCGCAGGTCCGGGTCGCCCGACTTGAAGATCCCCGAGCCGACGAACACGCCGTCCGCGCCCAGCTGCATGCAGAGCGCCGCGTCGGCGGGCGTCGCAATCCCGCCGGCCGTGAAGGTCACCACCGGCAGGCGGCCGTTCTCCGCCACCCACTTCACGAGCTCGTACGGCGCGCGCAGCTCCTTCGCCTCGGCGTAGAGCTCTTCGTCGCGCAGCGCGCCGAGGCGGCGGATGGTGCCGAAGACCGAGCGCATGTGCGTGACCGCATTGACGATGTCGCCCGTGCCCGCCTCGCCCTTGGTGCGGATCATCGCCGCGCCCTCCGCGATGCGGCGGAGCGCCTCGCCGAGGCTGGTGCAGCCGCACACGAACGGGACGGTGAACGTCCACTTGTCGACATGGTGCTCGAGATCGGCCGGCGTGAGCACCTCGCTCTCGTCGATGTAGTCGATCTCGAGCGCCTGGAGAATCTGCGCCTCGGCGAAATGGCCGATCCGGCACTTGGCCATGACGGGGATGGTCACCGCCTCCTGGATCTCCTTGATCTTGGTCGGGTCGGCCATGCGCGCCACCCCGCCCTCGCGGCGGATGTCCGCCGGCACGCGCTCGAGCGCCATGACGGCGACCGCGCCGGCGTTCTCGGCGATCCGCGCCTGGTCGGCGTCCGTCACGTCCATGATCACCCCGCCCTTGAGCATCTCGGCGAGGCCGGTCTTGACGCGCATGGTGCCGAGGTCTGCCATGGCTCGATACTAGCCGGGAGACGAGAAGCGCCGGGGTCCTCGAGGGCCTCGGGAATCGCGCTCGGGGAGGGGCCGAGGCGGGCTGTACAACGTGAAATGCCGGGCGGGCCGGGAGCCGGCGAGCCCCAGTCGGCTCGATTCCCCCCAACGGTGCCGCCCGACCTCGTCTCTATCGGCGCAGCCGCCGGACCGTCTTAGGGGGTCACCTGCGCCCGGGACGGCCCGTCGATGTCCGCATTGCGCTTGACAAGCTGCCGTGCGTGCCCCGCGCGCCTGGCCCGACGGCGCCTCCGGGCTGGCCTCGGCGAGTGTTCCCGAGTCAGGCCCTCGGCCAGCCTCAGTGGCGCGTTCGCTACCCGGGTCGTTGCTCGACGAGAAGGACAAGCGTCTCGGGGAGGACGCCGTCGTGCGCCATCGCGTCTGCAGCGTCCTGCGTTTGCATGTAGCTCATCACGGCGTCCATGTCGGCAATGTCCATCAGAACCGCGACCTTCTTCGGGTCGTCGGGGCTGACGAACGTGCGGATGTTGGTGACCCCGAGCGGGCCGAACACCTCTTCGCGTTTCGGCGAGGCAAGCCAGTGCTCGGTGTCCTTCACGTCGTGATGCCCGATCACCGTCGGCATCGTGTCTCCTCTCGTTGACGGTGCCGCAGAATCGCCGCACCCGAGGGCGCGAGCATACGCCCGTTCCCCGACGCACGGCCCACAGCGACCCCGTACGCGGTGCTCGTCTGCGTCCTCGACGGCATGCCCGTTCCGCTCAGGCATGCGATTTCGCTTAACCGTGCGGTTCAGATTGGGCGCGCCTGGATTCGAACAACGCTGCTAATCGGCGTTTTCGCGTTCCGGGGTACCTGGGGTAGCACCGGCCGTTCTGAGATAGGCAACGCGCAGCACCACAGTGGAGCGACCGGGTTCAACTTGCAGATGGCGCACGCCTCGGGGGATGGCCTCGGGGGCAGGCCACGAGGCGCACGCCGCAACGACCACGCTAACACCAGGCGCCTTCTGTTTTCTAGACAGGCCGCAGCCCATGACCCCCCACAGCGCGTCGCGGAAAACGGCGCACTGCTGCTTGTATCGCAAGTCACGATGTAGTAGAAGAGCGACGTCCGACTGGGGAACGGGCGAGTTGGTCGGCGGTCGGCCGGACTCGCTTCGTTCAGAAAAGGGGGTACACATGCGGAAGGTCAAGCGGCTAGGTGCCGTGCTGCTTGCTGCATCGTTGTTCGCGGTGGCGGTCGCGCCTCCGGCGCTCGGCGACGCGGGTGGCGGACCCGGCAGCAACAACGGGTGCCCAGGGCACCAGCCGCCTCCTCCGCCCGGTGGAGGCTGCGGCAACTGACTCATCCGCGTGACGGGGCCGCCGCCACCGTCGCGAGGGCAGGCGGCCCCGTCATCGCGAGAGGGCTGCGTATCGGGTTGGTTCGCCCAACCGTCTTCGACGAGTTGGCGGCGCACCCGGCGGATCGCCTGTGCCGTTCGTTCGTCCCGTGGGGCGGGCGGCGTTGGTGGCGTTCGCGACAGTGCCGACACGGGTGACCACGCAACCGTGCGGAATCCGCCTGGTGCGTGAGTTCAATTGGGCCCGCCTGGATTCGAACCAGGGACCAACCGGTTATGAGCCGGCTGCTCTCACCGCTGAGCTACGGGCCCGGTTTGACGAGCGTACAGACGGTTGCTGTCACATTGGATTCAGGCGTCGTCGATAGACTCGCCCTCGCGTGGACGGCCCCGGGGAGATACGGAGCGCGCTCGCATGAAGGTGTTCCAGCGCGAGACGCACCTGCGGACGGCCGGTGGCCTGACGGTCACCGACATCACCGACGACGTGAACGAGGCCGTTGCCGAGAGTGGCATCCGTGACGGCATCGCGTGCGTCTACTCGCCGCACACGACCTGTTGCGTGCGCGTGAACGAATGGGAGACCGGCTTCCTCGAGGACTTCGCCCGCATGCTGCAGGCGCTCGTCCCGAGCGACACCTACTACGCGCACGACGACTGGGACCGGCGCACCGAGAACCTGTGCCCGGAGGACATGGAGACGGGCAACGGGCACTCGCACTGCATGGCGATGCTGCTCGGCCCGGCCGGCGAGTCGGTGCCCGTCAGGGGCGGCGAGCTCATGCTCGGCACCTGGCAGCGCGTGCTCTTCCTGGAGCTCGACCGCGAGCGCGACCGGCGCTGGGTCGTCCAGGTCGTCGGCAGCTAGCTGACGACAGCCTCTCCGCCGCGCAGGCGCGCGGCGGAGACCACGTCGCCCTTCGCCTCGTGGATCGCCGCCGCGCGCTCGACGGCCGCGGCGGCTTCCTCGGTGCGGCCGCCCAGCAGGAGCACTGCACCGAGGGCGCCGTACGTCTCCGCTTGTACGGCAAGGAAGTCAGTGCCCTCGGCGAGCGCGACCGCCTCGCGCACGAGCCGCTCCCCCTGCTCGTGGTCGCCGCGCATGGCGAGCACGCGGCCCAGTACGGTGCGCCACCTCGGCTGGGCGTCGAGGTCCAGCTCGTTCGCGAGCATCCGGGCCTCCTCCGCAAGTGTCGCCGCCTCGTCGATCTCGCCCTTGCGGAGCAGGACTTCGGCGAGCAGGGACGTGACCGAGGAGCGCGTGCCCGTCTCACCGACCCGCAGGAGCACGTCGTTGCCAGCCCGCAGCTCGTGCTCAGCGCTGTCGAGGTCGCCGAGGATGGCGTACGCGTAGGCGATGTCAATGGACGCCAGCCCACGGCGGTACTGGAGGCCGGACTCCTCGATCAGCGCGATCGCTTCGTTCGCAGACCGCCGCGCGAACTCGCCGTCCCCGGTCATCGCAGCGAGCGCCGCGCGGGTGTGCCCCGCGAGCGCACGGGCCGTCAGCGGGATGTCACGGCGGGAGAGCACGGTCTCACAGATCTCCAGGCCCTCGCGCGCGGGCCGCGGGCCCCACAGCACTGGACGAAGGCGCGACACGAGGGCCTCCCGCTCGCTGTAGCCGTCGCCGGCCTCGCGCGCAGTCGCGGCGGCGCGCTCGAGCAACGCCTCACCCTCGGCCGCCCGGCCAATCGTGAACAGCACCGTGCCGATCGCATGCCGTGCGACCGCGAGGGTCTCGCTGTCGCCGAGCGCCTCGAGCTCCGGCACCAGCTGCTCGGCCATGGCGAGTGACTCCTCGACGTCAAGATCCGGGTCGGTGCGCGAGCGGAGGTCGCCCAGCACGAGCAGCGCGTACCCCTCGGCACCGCGGTCCCGGCCCCGCGCAGCCTCGATCGCGTCCTCGAGCACCGCGCGCGACTCGTCGAATGCGCCGTCGCGCATGAGTGCCCACCCGAGCTTGGGCAGAGCGCGGAGGCGCCCCGGATCGTCGCCCGGAAGGAGCGCCGCACCGCGGCGCAGCAGCGAGGCCGATGCGTGCGCGTCAGCACGCTCGAACGAGGCGTTGCCTGCCGCTATCAGCCGGCGCGCCGCCCTGCGGGCAATTTCGCCGGCGTCTTCGCCCAGCTCGCTTCGCAAGAGCGCAGCCCGCTCGAGGTGGTAGCCGACGATCTCATCGAGATCGAACGTCCCGAACGCCTCGCGGTCGACCCAGTCCGCGAAGCGCTCGTGCAGCCCTGCGCGCACCTCCTTCCCCATCCCCGCGTAGGCCGCTTCCCGGATCAGGACGTGGCGGAAGCGGTAGGCGTCGCCGCCGGGCTCCGGTCGGATCAGGTCCTTGCGGACGAGCGTGTCAAGCGGGGCCTCGAGATCCTCGCCGTCGAGCAGCTCGGTGATGGCCGCGCGATGGAACACCTCACCCTCGACCGCGCCCCGTTCGAGCACGAGGCGCAGGTCGTGCTCCAGCGCGTCGAGGCGGGCCTGGAGCAGCGCCTGGATCGTCGGCGGCACGGCAACCTCGCCGCGCTCCCGGACCATCGCGAGCATCTCCTCGACGAACAGGGGGTTCCCCTCGGACGCGTGCGCGATCCGCTCGCGCAGCTCGTCCGCGACGGTCGCCCCGCCCACCAGCGTCTCGATCAGGACGCCGCGGTCGGCCTCGTCGAGCGGCTCGAGCAGGAGCGTGCTTGCGTTCAGCTTGCCGCCGCCCCAGCCCGCCCGCACGTCGAGCAGCTCGGTGCGCGCGATGCAGAGCACGAAGATGGGCGCGCCGCGCGAGAGGTCGGCGACGTGCTCGACGAGGTCGAGGAAGGTCGGCTCGGCCCACTGCAGGTCGTCCAGGACGACGATCTGCGGCCTGACCACGGCGCGCTCCTCGAGGAGCCGGCGAAAGCCGACCTGGGTGTCGGCCGGCGAACTGCCGATCACCGTGCCCGGGTCGATCGCCAGCGAGCTGAGGATCTCGGCAACCGGCCAGTACGTGATGCCCTCGCCGTAGGGCAGGCACCGGCCGCGCAGCGTGTCTGCCTCGGCTCCCGCGCGCGCGAGGAAGTCGGCGACGAGGCGCGATTTGCCCACGCCGGCTGGGCCGAGGAGTGTGAACAGGTGGCACGCGCGGTCCGCGACCACGTCCTCGTAGTCGCGCCACAGGCGCTCCCGCTCGCGGCGGCGCCCGACGAGCGGCGTTTCGAGCCGGCGCGCGATCGCCTGCGCCTCCGCGTGCACGCCGAGCAGCCGGTAGGCCTCGACCGGTTCCGACTTGCCCTTCAGGTCGAGGGCGTCGACGGGCTCGGCGTCGATCGCGTCGCGCGCGAGGAGGCGGGTCTGCGCGCCGATGAGGATCTCGCCGGATGCCGCCGTCTGCTCGAGACGCGCGGCGACGTTGACCGCGTCGCCGGTCACGAGCGTCTGCTCGTCGCCGACGACGACCTCGCCGGTGTTGACGCCGGTGCGCGCCTCGAGCCCGTGCCTCGCGATGGGCTCCTGCATCTCCCACGCCGCTCGGAGGGCCCGCAGCGCGTCGTCCTCGTGCGCGGCCGGGATGCCGAAGACAGCCATGACCGCGTCGCCGACGAACTTCTCCACCACGCCGCCGTGTCGCTCGACGACCGCCTGGACGTCCGCGAAGTAGCGCTGCATGCGCGCGCGCAGCGCCTCCGGGTCGGTCGACTCGCCGAGCGCGGTCGAGCCGACGAGATCGCAGAACAGAACCGTCACGACCTTGCGCTGCATCAGGCGGAGCCTAGAGGGCTGCGGCCCAGGGGTTTCCGTCTCTGCCCCGGCCGGGAATGCCAGGGCAATGGAGGACGAGCCCAAGCAGTACGTGATCGAGCGGGTGCACCGCGCGCTCGCCGAGGACCCGCGCGTCGGCGGGCTCGACGTCGACGTCGCGCTCGCGGGCGGGCGCGTGTTCCTGACCGGCGACGTGCCGACACAGGAGCGCCGCGACGCCATCTCGGTGGTCGTCGCCGAGGTGCTGCCCGACCACGAGGTCTGCAACGAGACCCGCGTCGCCCAGCTGGCGCCTGCCGGCGAGCCCGAGGACATCACGTGATCCGCATTGCCGCTGTCGGCGACGTCCACTTCGCGGGGGACGCCGCCGGAACGCTCGCGCCGCACCTCGCCGACCTCGCCGAGCACGCCGACGTCCTGCTCCTCGCCGGAGACCTGACGCGAATCGGCCGCGCCGACGAGGCCGAGGCACTCGCCGCGGAGCTCGACGGCGTCGATGTGCCGGTGCTCGCCGTCCTCGGCAACCACGACTACCACGGAGAGCAGGAGGAGCGCATCACCAGCACGCTGAAGGAGGCCGGGGTCCAGGTGCTCGAGGGCGAGTCGGCGATCGTCGAGGTCGACGGCTCGCGGCTCGGCGTCGCCGGCATCAAGGGCTTCGGCGGCGGCTTCTCCGGTGCCTGCGGCACCGCCTTCGGCGAGGGAGTGATGAAGGAGTTCATCGGCTACACGCAGCATGGCGCCGACGTCCTCGAGCACGCGCTCGGCGAGATCCAGGACGCCGATGTGCGCATCGCCCTCCTCCACTACGCGCCGGTGAAGGCGACGCTCGTCTGCGAGAAGCTCGAGATCTACCCCTTCCTCGGCAGCTACCTGCTCGCCGAGGCCATCGACTCCGCCGGCGCCGACCTCGTCCTCCACGGCCACGCGCACCGCGGGACGGAGAAGGGCGTGAC
>DASTZE010000219.1:0-5895 GCA_035764425.1 Gaiellaceae bacterium | reverse complement strand
CCCCACGCCCCACCCGCCCACGCAGCTGGTGCAGCTGGGCAAGCCCGAAGCGGTCGGCCTCCTGGACGATCATCACGGTCGCGTTCGCGACGTCGACGCCGACCTCGATGACCGTCGTCGCGACCAGCACGTCCAGCTCGCCCGCCTTGAAGCGGCCCATCAGCTCGCGCCGCTCGGCGGGCCGCAGACGCCCGTGCAGGAGCCCGACACGGTAGCCGCGCAGCTCGCCGCGCTGGAGCCGCTCGGCCTCCTGCTCGGCCGCGCGCGCGACGCTCGTCTCCGACTCCTCGATCAGCGGGCAGACGACGTACGCCTGGCGGCCGTCGTCGAGGTGGCGGCGCAGCCGCGTGTACGCCTCGGGCGAGCGGTCCTGCGTGACCCACGCGGTGACGATCGGCTTGCGGTCGGCCGGCGGCTTCGCGATCTCGCTGACGGAGAGGTCGCCGTAGACGGTCAACGCGAGCGTGCGCGGGATCGGGGTCGCCGTCATGTGCAGCAGGTGCGGCGCCCGCCCCTCCGCGAGCGCGCGGCGCTGCTCGACGCCGAAGCGGTGCTGCTCGTCGACCACGGCGACGGCGAGGTCGGCGAAGTCGACCTGCTCCTGGATCAGCGCGTGGGTGCCGACCGCGATCTGCGCCTCGCCGGCGGCGCACGCCGCCCGCGCCGCCGCGTGCTCGGCCGCGGTCAGCGAGCTGGTCAGGAGCACGACCCGGACGCCCAGCTCGGCGCACACCGCCTCGACGGTCAGGAAGTGCTGCTCGGCGAGCGTCTCGGTCGGCGCCATGAGCGCGCCCTGCCGGCCGTTCTCGACGGCGCGGAGGAGCGCGTACAGCGCGACGACCGTCTTGCCCGAGCCGACGTCGCCCTGAAGGAGGCGGTCCATGGGTCGCGTGCGCGCGAGGTCGGCGTCGATGTCGGCAATGGCCGACTCCTGGCCAGCCGTCAGCGTGAACGGGAGCGTCTCGCGGTAGCGCGCCACCAGCTCCTCCGGCGCGGCGAGCGGCGAAGCCTCGGCGACAGCGCGGTCGCGGCCGCGACGCTGGAGCCCGAGCTGGAGCACGAGCAGCTCGTCGTAGGCGAGCCGCCGGCGGCCGGCCTCGGCCTCGTCAGGCGACGCGGGGCGATGGAGCGCCCAGACGGCGTCGCCGCGCAGCGGTAGGCGCCGGTCACGGCGCAGCGCGGCCGGAAGCGCGTCCCAGTCGTCGTCCGCGAACGGGAGCGCCAGGCCGACGAGCTCGCGCAGCTTCTTGACCGTCAGCTCCTCGCTGGCCGAGTAGACCGGTGCGTAGTCGGCGGTCTCGGACGCGCCGTCGAGGTCGTAGGAGCGCACGGTGAACTCGCCTCGCCCCCGCGTGCTCAGCGCGCCTCGCACGCGGACGCGCGTCCCCGGCTTCAGCCGGTCGGCGAGCCAGACCTGGTTGAACCAGACGGCCGTGATCTCGCCCGTCTCGTCGGCGATCCGTGCCTGCACGATCGACAGCCGCCGGCGCGGGCGCCGCACCGTCACCCCGCGCACCGTTCCGGCGATGACCACCTCCTCGTCGCCGAAGAGGTCGGCGATCCGCCGCTCGGCCGCCGGCTCCTCGTAGCGGCGCGGCCGGTACTCGACCAGGTCGCGGACGGTGCGTAGCCCGAGGCCCGCGAGCCGCTTGGCAACCGCCGGCCCCACCCCGGCGAGGGCCGTCACCGGGCGGTCGAGCAGTACGGGCCGCGGGGCGCCGGGGGTCATGCCGGGCGCGCCTTCGCCGCCTGCGAAGGTGGGAAGTCGGGTCAACGGTGCCGCGAGGATCGCTTCAGGGTAGAGCGCCGCCCGGCGTTACCCCGTTTGCTCGACCGGCTCCTCGACGCCGTGCCCGTTGCCGTCGAGGAACTCGATCTCGAGCTTCTCGATCCGCGGCCCCTCGGTCTCGACCACGGCGAAGCGCAGGCCGTCCCAGAGCACCTCGTCGCCGGTCTCGGCCGCGCGCCCCAGCTCGCCGAACACGAAGCCGGCGACCGTGTGGTAGTCCTCCTGCGGCAGCTCCTGCCTGAACTGCTCGTTGAAGTCGTCGATCGGGAACGTGCCGTCGACCAGGATGCGGTGGTCATCGAGGCGCTCGACCTCCTCGTCCGGCAGGTCGTACTCGTCCTCGATCTCGCCGACGATCTCCTCGAGCACGTTCTCGAGCGTCACGATCCCCTCGGTCGACCCGTACTCGTCCACGACGACGGCCAGATGCTGGTTCGTCTTGCGGAACTCGGCGAGCAGCGCGGCGAGGTCCTTCGTCTCCGGGACGACGTAGGCCGGGCGGAGGATCTCCTCGATCTTCACGTTCTCGATGCCGCTGCCGTACAGGGCTTTGAACAGATCGCGGACGTGGAGGATGCCGATGATCTCGTCGATCGTCTCCCGGTAGACGGGGTAGCGCGTGAACGGTGAGTCGATCACCGCGGCCAGGGCCTCCTCGGGCGGCATGTCGACGGAGATGGCGACGACGTCGGGCCGCGGGACCATGACCTCGGCGACCTCCTTGTCGGCGAAGTCGAACGCCTTGTAGATCAGCTCCTGCTCTGCCTCCTCGATCTCCGGCGCCTGGGCGACGAGCATGCGGATCTCGTGCTCCGTGTGGCTCTGGGCGGTCGGGTCGCGCGGGTCGACGCCGAACAGCCGGATGATCTGGTCCGCCGACTTCTGCATGATCCAGATGACCGGCTTGGTCGCGATGTAGAAGCCCTCGAGCGGGACGACGAGCCAGAGCACGAGCTTCTCCCGTGTCGCGAGCGCGAGCGCCTTCGGGACGAGCTCGCCCAGGACGACGTGCAGGTACGTGACGATGAGGATCGCGATCACGAATGACACGCCCCTGGCGAGCCATGGGTCGAAGAGCTGGGCAATGATCGGCTCGCCGACTGCGCCGATGAGGATCGAGAACGCCGTCACGCCGAGCTGCGACGTGGCGATGAAGCGAACCGGGTCGTCGAGCAGGCGCACGGCGAGGCGCGCCCGGCGGCTGCCGAGCTCGGCCAGCTCGACAAGACGCGAGCGGCGCGCGGTGACGAGCGAGTACTCGGCCGCGACGAAGTACGCGTTCCCCAGCACAAGCAGGAGAACCGCAATCGAGCTCCAGAGAACGCTCACGCCCCTGCCTCCGGGGCGCCGGTACTAGGCGGCAGGTCGTCGTCCAACTTCTTCCGAGTATAGCCCCGGGTTTCGGCGGTCAATCAACACCGTGACACGAACGTATGTTCTATACTCCCTGCATGCCGGCCGAGTATCGGGAGGAGCCGTGCCGGTCGGCACTCAACCGCGTCAAGGGCATGCCCTTCGACTGGTCGCTGAATCCCTACATGGGCTGCGTCCACCGCTGCACGTTCTGTTACGTGCGCGCCTTCGAGCTGCGCGCCGACCGCCCCTCGGACGACCGCTACGGACGCTCCATCCGCGTCAAGACGAACGTTGCCGAGGTCCTTCGCCGTGAGCTCGCGCGGTCGTCGTGGCGGGGCGAGTCGATCGCGATCGGCGCCGCCACCGACCCGTATCAGCCCGCGGAAGGCCGCTACCGGCTGACGCGTGGCTGCCTGCAGGCGCTGGCGGACGCCGCGAACCCCTTCGGGATCATCACGCGCGGCCCCATGATCGTCCGCGACGCCGACCTGCTCCAGGAAGCGTCACGGCGCGCCGACGTCGGCGTCACGTTCTCGGTGCCGACGCTCGACGAGCATGTCTGGCGCACCACCGAGCCCGGCACGGCGCCGCCGCGCCAGCGGCTGCGCGCGCTGAAGACGCTCGTCGACGCCGGCATCCGCGCGAACGTCGGCATGGCCCCGATCCTCCCGGGGATCTCAGACCGGCCCGAGCAGCTCGCCGACGTGGTCAAGGCGGCGCGTGACGCCGGCGCGACCGGCATCTGGGCGAACCTGCTCTACCTGCGCCCGGGCACGCGCGAGCACTTCCTCGAGCAGCTCGCTCTCGACTGGCCGGAGCAGCTGCCGCGCTACGAGGCGCTGTACGCCCGCGGCGCCTATCTCAGGAGCGAGGTGAAGCAGGCGGTGCTCGACACGGTGGCGGAGCTGCGGCGCACGCACGGCATCCGCGACCGGCGCGCGGTCAGGCCCGAGCTCGCGCGCGAGGAGCAGCTCGCGCTCGCCGTCTGACGTCCGATCGCCGTCGTCGTGTTCAGCCGCCGGGGCGGCCGCGCAGCGGGTTTGTGCGACGCGGGTCGGACGGGCGTCGAGGCCGCCCCCGACGTCCCGTCGCCCGCCTACAATCGCTCCCGTGGACTCGGTCGCGGAGGGGGGTCAGCGCGAGATCACCTGCCTGATCGTCGACGACCACGAGGTCGTCCGCGACGGCATCCGGATCTCGCTGTCGAACACGCCGCACATTCGCGTGGTCGGCGAGGCCGGCGACGGCGAGGCGGCCGTCGCACTCGTCGAGCGCCGGCACCCGAACGTGGTGATCATGGACGTGCGCATGCCCGGCATGGACGGGCTCGAGGCGACGAAGCTCGTCACCGAGAAGGCGCCTGACTCGCACGTCCTGATCTTCACCGCCTACAGCGAGCGCAGCCTGCTCGGCCGCGGCCTGGAGTCGGGCGCGAAGGGCTACATCCTCAAGGAGGCGCCGCGCGACACGCTCGTCCGCGCGATCGAGAAGGTTGCGAACGGCGAAACGTTCGTCGACCCCGCGCTCATGACGGCCTTCCTCCCGGGCCGGGAAGGCGCCGACATGCTCACGCAGCGCGAGCGCGAGATCCTGCAGCTCCTGGCCGACGGCATGTCCAACGCCGACGTCGCCGAGCGGCTCTTCATCAGCCAGGAGACCGTGAAGAGCCACGTCCGCCACATCCTCACGAAGCTCGAGGCCGACACGCGGACGCACGCGGTCGCGATCGCGCTGCGTGAGGCAATGATCGATTGAACGACGACGCCGCGCGTCTCGCCGACCAGCTGATCTCGGCGGAGCAGGAGGAGCGCCGCCGGCTCGCGCTTGCCCTGCACGACGGCCCGGTGCAGTCGCTGTCCGGCATCGCGCTCATGCTCGACGCCGCCCGCGCCGCGCTCGATGCCGGCAACATCGAGCAGGCGCAGGACCTCCTCGCGAGCGTCGTCGACCGGCAGCGCGACGCGATCCGGTCGCTGCGCGACCTCTCCTTTGCGCTCGAGCCGATCATCCTGCGCGACCAGGGGTTCGTGCCGGCGGTCCGTGCTCTCGCGGAGCAGCTCGGTGTCTCGGAGCAGATCCGGATCGACCTCGACGTCGACGCCGGCGAAGAGCTGGCCGAGCGCGTCCAGGTGACGCTGTACCAGATCATCCGCGAGGCGCTCCACCAGTCGCTGCTCCGCGGGCCGCCGACGCGGGTCTCGATAGCGATCGCGGCTGTCGACGGCGGCGGCGTCGAGACCGTGATCGCAGACGACGGCGCGGCCGAGCGCCGCCGGCGTGTGTTCGAGCCCCTCGAGGAGCGTGCGCGCGCCGTCAACGGCACCGTCGAGGTCGAGCCGGCGGACGACCACGGCACCGTGATCCGCGTCACCGTTCCGGGCTACACGGCCCGCTAATACCATCCGGCGAAGCCATGGCGGAGAACGGCCACCTGCTGTTCGTCTCGAAGACGACCGGCTACGAGCTCCAGGACGCCGACGGCGACGTGCCGGAGCCCGGCACGCGCATCGAGCTCGACGGCGGAACGGCGTATGTCGTGACGAAGGTCGGGCCGTCGCCGCGACCAGGCGACTCACGGCGCTGCGCGTACCTGCAACCGGTCGACTAGCTGTAGTTCCTAAGAAGGTTGTTCATCCGGGCCTCTCTGGAGGCTGGTGGTTGTCGATGCCCCCAGCTCCAGAGGAGGACCCAGATGAGGCTTCACGGTAACGCTCGGACCTGCGTGCACTCGCGGCGGCTGATCGTTGAGC
>DASTZE010000218.1:0-28272 GCA_035764425.1 Gaiellaceae bacterium | reverse complement strand
ACGGCCCGGGAGCCGCTCCCGACCCCCGTGCAGCGTAGGCACCGCCTCTCCCGCTCCCGCGACTTCGACGCCGTCTACCGCCAGGGCAAGTCGGTGTCGACGCGAGCGCTCGTCCTCTACTGGTTCGAGCGGCACGACGACACCGATGCCGACGCGCGCGTCGGCATCGCCGTGCCCAGGAAGGTCGGCACTGCCGTCGTGCGCAACCGTGTGAAGCGGCAGTTGCGTGAAGCGTGGCGCATGCAGCTCGAGCGCACCACCGCCGGGCGCGACTACATCCTGCTCGCGCGGCCCGGGCTCGCCGAGGGGACCCAGGCCAACGGGCTCGACTGGCTGGCCGCCCGCGTCGGCGAGGCGCTGGAACAGGCTGCCCCGTGAATCGCCTTCTCCGCCTACCCACGTACGCCGGCGTCGGCCTCGTGCTCGCCTACCGCTACACGCTGGGGACACTGTTCCCGGCGAGTTGCAAGTACCACCCGTCGTGCTCACGCTACGGCGTCGAGGCGCTGAAGCAGTACGGCCTCGTGCGCGGGAGCATCCTCACCGGCTGGCGGCTGCTCCGCTGCAACCCCTGGAGCCGCGGCGGCGTTGACCATGTGCACGACCAGACCCTGTTCCGGAGCCGCTCATGATGATCCTTCCGCTCCTCGCCATCCTCGGGCCGATCGAGCGCCCGCTGCGCTGGCTGCTCGAGCACCTGCACTCGAACGTCGGGCTCACGTGGGCCTGGTCGATCGTCGTGCTGACGATCATCGTTCGTCTTGCGCTCGTCCCGCTCACCGTCCGGCAGATCCACTCGATGCAGCGGATGCAGGCCTTCCTGCCGGAGATGAAGGAAATCCAGAAGAAGTACAAGGGCGACCGGCAGAAGCAGAACGAGGAGCTTATGAAGTTCTACCGGGAGCACAACATCAACCCGGCTGCCTCGTGCCTGCCGATGCTGGTGCAGATCCCGATCTTCTTCGCGCTCTACTTCGTCCTCAAGGACTTCGAGAAGACGGTGCTCGTCAACTACCCGAACTCGGATCTGGGCTGGCTGCATCTCGTCCCGAACATCACGGCAAACATCACGTCGCACTGGTCCGGCTACCTGCTCGTCGTCATTTACGCCGGGAGTCAGGTCGCCTCCACCTACTTCATGTCGGCGACCATGGACCGCACCCAACGGATCCTGTTCATGATCCTGCCGCTCGGCTTCGTCTTCTTCATCCTCAGCGGCAGCGTCGTGTTCCCGGCCGGCCTGCTCCTGTACTGGGTGACGACCAACCTGTGGACGGTCGGGCAGGGGCTCGTCACCCGGCGGCTTGTGCCCAAGAACGTGGCCGCGACCGAGAAGCGCTCGTCGCGCACCGCCCCCGGGACGCGCCAGGGCCAGCCGCCGCCCGCGACGGCCCAGGCGAGCAGCCCCGCGCCGGCCGCACCGCCGCGCCGCGTGAGGCGCAAGAAGCGCGCACGGCGCTAATGGAGGTCGAAGCCACCGGCGAGACGGTCGGCGAGGCGAAGTGGGCCGCCGTTCGCGAACTGGAGCGCCTGGCGCCCGGTCTCGACAAGGCGAGCGTCCGCTTCCAGGTCGTGTCGGAGGGCGAGCGGGGCCTCCTGGGGGTCGGATACACGCCCGCGCGCGTGATCGCGTCGCTCGAGGAGGAGACCGCGCCGCCCGGCGAGGAGGCCGCCGGGCCGGTCGCCACGCACGTACGCGAGATTCTGGAGGAGGTCGTCGCCCGGCTCGACCTCGACGCTACCGTCTCCGTCCGCGAGGACGATGAGGCGATCACCGCGACGCTCACGGGCGGCGACCTCGGCCGCGCGATCGGCCGGCACGGCCAGACGATCGACTCGCTGCAGTACCTGGTGAACGCGATCGTCCACCGGGGCGAGGAGCACAAACCGGTCATCGTCGACGCCGCGGGCTACCGAGCGCGGCGTGAGGCGACACTCGAGACGCTCGCCGAGCGGACGGCCGCCCGCGTGCGGGCGTCGGGCGAGGACGTGGCGCTCGAACCGATGACCGCAGTCGAGCGCAAGATCGTCCACGTCCACCTGAAGGAGCTCGGGCTCGAGACGCGCAGCGAGGGCACCGAGCCGAACCGCTACGTCGTCGTCTCGCTCCCTGCCGAGTAGCGACCCGCGGCTTGCCGCCTGGTTGGACGCGCTGCTGGCGACGCCGGGACTGACGGCGATCGCCGACCGTGAGGCGGCCTACCGCCAGCACGTGCTCGACAGTCTCTCGGCGGTCGATGCAATTGCTCGCTCGGGCGGCCCGATCGTCGATGTCGGCTCGGGCGGCGGTGCGCCCGGCATCCCCCTCGCGGCCGCGTTCCCCGATCGCGAGGTCACGCTGCTCGAGGCCGTGGGCCGCAAGTGCGAGTTCCTGCGCCGCGCGGCCGGCGCGTTCGCGAACGTCCGCGTCGTGCACGGCCGCGCAGAAGAGCAGGAGACGGATGCCTGGGGCGTCGCGGTCGCGAAGGCGCTCGCCGAGCCGCCGGTCGCCGCGGAGTGGTGCCTGCCGCTCGTCCGCCCGGGTGGGACCATCGTGCTCTACGTGGCAGCGGACGCAGATGCCGCCCGCGTCTCGATCGTTGCGAGCCGCGTGGGCGGAGGCGCCGCCGAGGTCGTGCCGGTCTCGGACACGCGCGCACTGCTCGTGATCCCCAAGGTCGAGCCGACACCCGCCGGCTTCCCGCGCCGTCCGGGGCTGGCCCGAAAACGTCCTCTCGCGTGAGTACCCTGCGGTCCGTGGCCGGGACGATCTACGCCCTTGCGAACCAGAAGGGCGGCGTCGGCAAGACCACGACCGCCGTGAACCTCGCCGCCTGCCTGGCCGAGGCCGGCGAGCGCGTGCTCGTCGTCGACCTCGACCCCCAGGCGAACGCCAGCTCGGGGCTCGGCCTCGCGCCCTTCAACCTCTCGACGGCCGATCTGCTCGACGGCGCGTCGCTCGACGCAGCGGTACAGCACACCCGCTTCGCGAACCTGGACGCGGTGCCGGCCAGCCCGGACCTCGCCGGCTCGGCCGCCGATCTCGGCCGGCGCGATGCGAGCGAGCGGTACCTCGCCGACGCGCTGGCGCCGGCGCGAGAGCGCTACGGCTTCATCTTCGTCGACTGCCCGCCGTCGCTCGGGCCACTGACCGTGAACGCCCTCGCCGCCGCCGACCGTGTGCTCGTGCCCGTGCAGGCCGAGTACTACGCGATGGAGGGGCTGGCCCAGCTGTTGCAGACGATCAGCGTTCTGCGCGCCCGGCTCAACCCAGGCCTCGCCGTCGCCGGCGTCGTGCTGACCATGGTGGACGGGCGTACGCGTCTGTCGGCCGACGTCGCGACCGAGCTCGACCGCCACCTGGGCGACCTGCTCTTTCGCGCACGGGTGCCGCGGTCGGTTCGTCTGGCCGAGGCGCCGAGCCACGGGCTGCCGGTCATCCACTACGACCGCCGCTCCACCGGCGCGGCCGCGTACTGGGATGTGGCGAACGAGTTGATCGAGCGCGTCGCCCGGCACCGCGCCGGCGCCGGCGCCGACGCCGACGCCACCGCCTTCGCGCTCGCCGGAGAGCGCTCGTGAGCGAGACCGCGCGGCGCGGCCTCGGCCGCGGGTTCGAGGTCCTGATCGGCGGGGGCGCCGAGCCGCAGCTGATGCACATGCCCATCGAGATGATCCATGCAAACCCGCGCCAGCCACGGCGCCGCTTCGAGCAGGAGGCGACGACCGGGCTTGCCGAGTCCGTGCGCGCCCAGGGCCTGATCCAACCGGTGGTCGTCCGCGCGCGGGAGGCCGGCGGCTACGAGCTGATCGCCGGCGAGCGCCGCTGGCGGGCGGCCCAGGAGGCCGGCCTGCCGACAGTACCGGCGATTGTCCGCGAGGCCGACGACCGCGACGCGCTGCTGCTTGGCCTGGTCGAGAACGTCGCGCGCGAGCAGCTTTCGCCGGTGGAAGAGTCGCGTGCCTACGCGATGCTCGTCGACGAGTTCGACCTCTCGCTCGGCGAGGTGGCGGACCGCGTCGGCAAGGCGAAGCCGACCGTCTCCAACCGGTTGCGGCTACTCGAGCTGCCTGACGACGTTCTCGCGATGCTCGAGCGCGGCGAGCTGACGGAGGGCCACGCCCGCGCGGTGCTGGCCGTCCCTGACCACGAGGGTCGCCGCAAGCTTGCCCGGCAGATCGTGCGCAGCGGCTTGTCGGTGCGCGCGGCGGAGCGGGCGGCGCGCTGGGCCGGCGCCCGCCGCAAGCCGCAGAGGGGCCGCTCGACCATCGACCCGGGGCTGGCCGAGCGTGTTGGCGAGGCGCTTCAGGCGCTGCTCGGCCGCGAGGCCTCCGTCCGTCCGGGGCGGATCGAGATTCCCTACTCCGACCGCTGGGATCTCGCCGAGCTGGCCGAGTCGCTCGAGCGCCTCTCCGCGCGGGCCGCGAAAAGCGCCTGAGCTACAATCCGCGGCCGCGCGGGCGATTAGCTCAGCTGGTTAGAGCGCCGCTCTGATAAGGCGGAGGTCCCTGGTTCGAGTCCAGGATCGCCCATACCACGTCAACGCCCTCTGGCGGCCCAGTCGCGCTCCGCCTCGGCCTCCATTCGCTCGAGCCGCTCGTAGTAGTCAGGGAACTCCTTCATGTGGGCGAGCGCGATCTTGCCGGTGACGATCGGGTCGTCGTGCGTGACGTCGGTCTGTGGGTCGCGGCTGCCGTGCTCGAGCTCGACGTCCATCCCGGCCCGGAACTGCTCGAGATCGAACCGGAACCAGTCGACGCCGATCGCGTCGCCGACCCGGCGCGCCTCCTCGACTGTGGTTCGGAACTCTTCGCTCACCGCGCTCCGCAGCATACGCCGCACCAAGCGGGCTCAGCTGCGGTCCAGCATTCGGCCCCAGCGAGCCTCGATGCGGCGCGTCTTCCAGACGATGGCGGAGAACGCCCAGGTGGCCACGAACATCACGACCACGACGTAGCCGAGGTGGCCGAAGTCGAGGCCGTCGAGGAAGCTCCAGAAGGCGCCCTCGAGCGAGAGCTTCGCCGCGGTCACCTGGAGGAGTTCGATCATTCCGATCAGGAGTGCGACCGCGACGCTCAGGCTCGTGACGGTGATGTTGTAGTAGACCCTCCGCACCGGGTTCGAGAACGCCCAGCCGTAGGCCTGGCTCATGAATGCGCCGTCGGCCGTGTCCATCAGGCTCATGCCGGCGGCGAAGATCAGCGGCAGCGAGATGACCGCAAGCAACGGGACCTGATGCGTGGCAACGCCCGCCGCGATCGCCAGCAGGCCGATCTCGGTGGCAGTGTCGAAGCCGAGGCCGAAGAGGATGCCGAGCGGGTACATCTTCCAGCTGGCGTCGATGTGATCGCCGACGCGCCTGAGGAAGAAGCGGCTCATCAGCCCCTGGCTCTGGAGCGCCTCCTCGAGGCGCTGCTCGTTGTAGACGCCACGCTTCATCTGCCGGAAGACGCCGAGGATGTCGAGCAGAACGACCAGGTTCAGCACGCCGATCAGCAGCAGGAAGGTGCCCGAGACCGACGTGCCGATGGAGCTGCCGTAGTCCTCGAACGAGGGGATCCTCGAGTTGACCGTCCTCGCTGCGACGGCCAGGCCGGCCGCGAGCGCGAACACGATCGTCGAGTGGCCGAGGGAGAAGAAGAAGCCCACGCCCATCGACCGCTTGCCGTCCTGCAGGAACTTCCGCGTCGTGTTGTCGACCGCGGCGATGTGGTCGGCATCGAAGGCGTGGCGCAGGCCGAAGGTGTACGCGAGTGTGCCCAGCCCGGCCAGCGCCGGGTTCCCGCGCGCGTAGAAGAGAAAGAGGCCCCAGCCGAGGAGGTGGAGGAACACGACGACCGCACCGAACCCGGACAGCCGCAGCCACTCCGCACGGGTCAAGACCTTCGTCCAGCGGGACATCGGGACCTCCTCGGGCCGGGGACGGTATCGCAGAGCGTTTGCAGGACCCGCAGGCCGGCGGCGCACGGTGTTGCGTCTCATTCGCGGGACCCCGCCGCCCGGTTCGATTTCGCCCGGGAGCGCTGTTAAGTCGGCGGACGCCGGGGTTTGTCCGGAATGGCCCTCGCTAACATCACAGGTGAGGCGCGATGCAGGAAATGGTCATCTACGGCGTCAGCTTCGACCTGGTCGGCAAACAGCCGATCGTCCTGCTGAAGACCGCGGATGGGAACCGCTACCTGCCCATCTGGATCGGCCAGCCCGAGGCGGCCGCGATCCTCATGAAGCTCCAGGGCGCGTCCACCCCGCGGCCGATGACGCATGACCTCTTCGCCGACACGCTCGAGCAGCTCGAGGCGCAGGTCGTCCGCATCACCGTCACCGAGCTGAAGGACAACACGTTCTACGCGTCGATCACCGTCCAGCAGAACGGCTCCGAGATCGAGATCGACTCCCGTCCGTCGGACGCGATCGCTCTCGCCGTCCGTGCCGACGCGCCGATCTTCGCCGCAGAGCGCGTCATCGAGGAGTCCGCCATCGAGTTCGAGGGCGAGGAGGTCAACGAGGAGGAGATCGTCTCCGACTTCCGCAAGTTCCTCGAGAACGTCACCCCCGACGAGTTCGCCGTCGACGAAGAAGAGTAACGCCGACGAGAGACGCGACTTCGCGTGGCGTGGGCTGCGGCGGGATCCCAGCGGTCGGACGCACACCCATACGTCAGGTCAGGTGACGACGGCGGCGATGAGCGCGATCGCGTTGAACGTCCCGTGCACGAACATGCCCGGGATCACGCTGTCGGTGCGGCTGCGGATGAACGCGAGGCCGGCGCCGAAGAACGTGAACACGGGGATGCCCGCCGGGATGCCGTGCACCAGCGCGAACAGGACGCCGACGAGGATGATCGCCGCCCACTCGCCGTAGCGGACGAGCAGCGTGAAGCCGAGCCCGCGGAACGTCAGCTCCTCGACGATCGGCACGAGGCAGGCGATGACGATGAAGTTGGCCACGAACTGCGGCGCGTGGCCCGGGTCCCAGCCGTTCGGGGTCAGTCCCTGGTCCTTGCCCGGGTGGAGCAATGGGCTCTCGAGTGCGAGGAAGACGTACACGGCGACGACGAGGGCGGCGCCCATGCCGGCCGCTCGCTTCCACGAGCGTGGCCGGTAGAGCGCGAACATCGCCCGCGTGTCGTGCCGGCCGGCGATCGCCAGCATGAGTGCGACGAGGATGATCAGGAACGTTCCCTGGTTCGCAACCGTCGACCACTGGAACACCGCGTCCCTCGGTGGGCTCTCGGTCGCGTTGCCGTAGAAGTTCGCGGCGGCGAGGAGGCCGACGATCGTGAGCCAGGCGATCAGCCTGCCGTCGCTGCGCGCCTCAGCCGGGAGCGGGCGCGTCATCTCCACGCGCCGACTACCTCCGTGAGCGGGGCCGGGGCGAAGTGGAGGCCCGCCGCCCGCGCGCCCTGCTCATCCTCGGCGGTGTCGCCCACGTGCAGCGTTCGCCCGGGCTGGGCGCCGAGCCGCTCGAGCGCGACCGCGAAGATCGCCGGGTCCGGTTTCGCCGCGCCCGCCTCGGCGCAGCTCACGGCTACCTCGAGCTCGATACCCGCCTCGGCCAGGCGGTCGCCGAGCGAGCAGTCCCAGTTGGAGACGGCGGCGAGCGCGAGGCCGCGTGCCCGAAGCTCGCCGACCGCGTCGAGCACGCCGGGCAGCGGCCGGAACGCGATGGCGCGGGCGAGCCCGTCCCTGAAGTCGAGGTCGACGCCGAGCGCGTCGACGAACACGCGGGCGCAGTCGCGCCGGAGCTCGGCCAGTGTCGCGGCATCGCGTGCGCCGCACTTGTGGCGCGAGTAGTGCTCGACCTCGCGCAGGAACGCTCGGTCGATCTCGCGCTCGTCCCGCTCGACGCCCGCTTCCGCGAGCGCCCGCCGGAGCCGGCCGACGTGGTCGTCCAGCTCGACGAGCGTGCCGTAGGCGTCGAGCGTCACCGCGTCGAGCGCGGCCGGGCTTACGCCACCCACTGCCAGAGCGCCCACTGGACGATGAAGAGGCCGAGCAGCATCGAGCTGACCGAGACGATCGCGACGTGCAGGCGCGGGCGCCCGCCGAGCGAGGCGAGCGCCAGGAACAAGGGGAAGACGACGAGGCCGAAGCGCGGGAGCGATTCGAGCGGCCAGCCGCCGCTCGGCGAGCTCAAGGGCAGCGCCAGGCTGAGCGCCGCGAACAGGCCGTACGGCGCGCCGAAACGGCGCCACGCGATCACGGCGAGCACGACGAAGAGGGCGAGGAAGGCGAGGTTGCTCAGGTTCACGGCCGCTGTCTGCAGCGGCGTCCAGTCGTGCACGGAGGGCCAGTAGACGTGCCCGCCGCCGCCGACCCAGAGCTGCCGCACGCCGGCGGCGCCGGCGCGCACTCCGTCCCACACGCCGCCGAGGGGGCCGGCCAGGGAGAAATGCCGCCAATGGCGCTGCGCGCTCAGGAACGCGAACGGGTGTCCTTCCTCCGCCCAGAGCAGGAGCGGGTAGATGCAGAACGCGGCCGGTGCGAGGGCGAGCCGCACCACGGCGTGTAGCCGCCCTGATCGCCACGCGAGCAGCGCCAGCGCGGGCACGAGCGCAACGGCAGACGGCCGGGTCAGGAGGGCGAGCCCGGTCACGGCGCCGGCCTCCAGGAACCGCCCGCGCTCGGCGAGCAGGAAGGCGGCGACCGCGAGCAGGAGGTACAGCGACTCCGAATAGACGGCGCCCAGAAACAGCGACATCGGGAAGACGGCTACGTACAGCACCGTGCGCCGCGCGCCGTCGGCGCCGAGCCGGGACTCAGCCAGGCGGTAGAGCAGGATGAAGGCCGTGAGCCCGCACGCCAGGGAGATCGCGATTCCGGCCAGGAGGTAATGGCCGCCGAGGAGCCGGCCGAGCAGTGCGACGCTGCCCGGGTAGAGCGGGAAGAACGCGGCGTCGTTCGCGTGCGCGCCGTAGCCGTGCTCGGCGATGCGCAGGAACCAGACGCTGTCCCAGCGCGCCCACACGTCGGTCACACGTCCGAGGTCGTGGGTCAGCGCAGGGTCGTCCCACTTCCATGCCTTCGGGTTCCGGCTCCCGTCGAGCGCGGTCAGCGCGAGGAGCGCGAGGAGCCAGATGGCCGCCCGGCTCCACAGGAAGACCTCGACCGCCGGGTTGCGCGCGGCGGCCGGGCGGTGCGCTCCGGAATCCCGCACGCGGGCGGTGCGCACCCGTTGACCGACGCCCACGACGGGCCGATGATATCGGCCCGTGGCCGACCGCCTGTTCACCGTCAAGGAGGCGAACGAGGCGCTCGAGACCGTGCGCCCAATCGCCGAGGAGATGGTGCGCCGCCGCCGCGCGCTGCGGGAGCTCGAGGAGGAGCACGAGGCCCTTGCCACGGCGGCGGCGGGCAACGGGCACGGGTTCGACCCGCGCTCCGCCCAATCACGGATGGAGGCGATCCAGCGTGAGCAGACCGGGCTGGCGGAGTGCGTCTCGCGCATCCAGGCCGCGGGCGTCCAGGTCAAGGACCTCGATTCCGGGCTGCTCGACTTCCCGTCGGAGCGCGATGGCGACATCGTCCTGCTCTGCTGGCGGGTCGGTGAGCCGGAGATCGGCTGGTGGCATACGGCCGACGAGGGCTTCGCGGGGCGCAAGCCCCTCGCCGACTGACATCCGACCGCGCGCGTAAAGAAGCGGCATGCCCTCGGTGACGCGTGCCGCGATCGCGCTTGCCGCCATCGTGGCGGCGGCGATCCTGGCGAAGCTCGTCGACCGCTGGATGGCCCGGCGGGAGCTTGCGCCAGAGGCGGTCACGCGCTACCGCGTGCTGCGCCGCAGCGTGATGGTCGGGATCGTCGCGTTCGGGATCCTCTCGGCGCTGCTCGTCATTCCGTCCGTGCGCGCGGTGGCGGGCGGCGTGCTCGCCTCGACGGCGATCGTCGCGTTGATCGTCGGCTTCGCGGCCCAGTCGACGCTCTCCAACTTCGTGGCCGGGCTGTTCATCGCGTTCGCGCAGCCGCTGCGCCTCGGCGACCGCGTCAGCGTCGCCGGTGAGGAGGGCGTGGTCGAGGAGATCGGCCTGACCTACACGTTCATCCGCACGCCGGGAGGCGATCGGGTGATTGTTCCAAACAGCAAACTGGCCTCGGATACCATCCACAACGCCACGATCGTCAGCCGCGAGAAGCTCGCCCAGATCACCGTGCACGTCCCGCTCGACAAGGATCTCGCGCAGGTCGTCGACCTCTTGCGCGAGGAGCCCGGCGCCGACGTCGCGGTGACCGGATTGGACGGGACTGCGACCGTCACCGTCCGCGTCCCGGCGCCCGATGCGGTCGCGGCCGAACGGCTCGCGAGCGACCTACGCATCCGCGCGCATGCCCGCCTCCGCGCGGCCGGCGTCCTGCCGTGAGCCCGCCCCCGAGGCTGCGGCGTCCCGAGCTCGTCCCGGGCCGCCGCCGCCGGCGGAAGCGGAGGGAGCGCGCCGCCAGGCGCCGCCGCCGCACGCTCGTCATCCTCGGCATCTGCCTCCTCGTCGTCTTCGCGATCATCGCCGCCAGCTTCGGCGGGGCGGCCGCGGCGCTCGACAACTGCAGCCTCGACTCGCTGCGGCCCGTATCGCAGGGCGAGAACTCGCGCGTCTACGACGGCAGCGGGGTGCTGCTGGGCTACATCCCGACCGAGCGCAACCGCCAGCCGACCGCCCTGCAGAACGTCTCGTCGTGGATGCAGCGGGCGACGGTCGCGATCGAGGACCGACGGTTCTACGAGCACGGCGGGGTCGACTGGGAGGGCATCCTGCGCGCCGCGATCAAGGATCTCGAGGCCGGCCAGGCGGTGCAGGGCGCCTCGACGATCACGCAGCAGCTCGTTCGCAACCTGTACCCGATCTCGAATCAGCGGACGCTCGACCGCAAGATCAAGGAGGCGTGCCTCGCCATCAAGCTGAGCCGCAAGTGGTCGAAGTCGAAGATCCTCGACGAGTACCTGAACGCCGTCTACTACGGCAACCACGCCTACGGCGTAAAGGCGGCCGCGCAGACGTACTTCAGCGAGAAGCCGCGGGCTCTGACTCCGGCGCAGGCTGCGCTGCTGGCAGGGCTGACGCAGGCGCCGTCCGACTACGACCCGTTCAGCCACCCCGACACCGCACTGGCGCGGCGGAACGAGGTCTTACGTGCCATGCTCGACAACGGCGACCTGCGGGTACGCCAGTACCGGGACGCGGTGAACACGCCGCTCGGCCTGCAGGACGGGCGCCGGAAGTACGACATCCGCTACGTCAGTCCGCGCGACCGCTACTTCTTCAACTACGTCTACGACGAGCTCGTCGCACAGTACGGCGCCAGCACGGTGCGGACAGGCGGGCTCAAGGTCTACACGACCGTCGATCGCCGCCTCCAGCGCGCGGCCGCAAATGCGATTCGCGGGCGGCTCGACCTCGGCACCGACCCGGCCGCCGCCGTGGTCAGCATCGACCCGCAGAACGGCCAGATCAGAGCCATGACCGCCGTCGTGCCGGGGCGTCGCGAGAACGACTTCAACCTCGCCTCGCAGGCGCGGCGGCAGGCGGGCTCGACGTTCAAGGCATTCGTCCTCACTACGGCCATCAAGCAGCGCATCAACCCGGCGACGACCTTCTACCTCTCGGCCCCGTTCCACTACCAGCCCGATCCGCTCTCGGCGGCGTGGGACGTTCACACCTACGACGACAGCTACCTCGGCTCGACCAGCATCGAAAACGCGACGCTGCGCTCGGACAACACCGTGTACGCGCGCCTGACTCTCGACGTCGGGCCCGAAAACGTCGCCGAGACGGCTCATGACCTCGGCATCACGACGCCGCTCCCGCCCTATCCGTCGATGGGGCTCGGCTCGATCGCCGTGTCGCCGCTCGAGATGACCTCCGCCTACGCGACGCTCGCCAACGGCGGTCTCGCCTCGCGCCCGACCGGGATCCGGAAGGTCGTCCTCAGCGACGGCACGGTCGACCGCGACGCCGGCTGGGGCGTGCCCGATCAGCACCGCGCGATCCCCGACTGGGTCGCGGCTGAGGTCACGCGCATCCTCGGCGAGAACATCGAGTCGGGCACCGGTGTCGAGGCCAGGTTCGGCCGTCCGGCGGCCGGAAAGACCGGTACGACGACCGATCACGCCGACGCCTGGTTCTGCGGCTACACGCCCAACCTGGCCACCTCGGTCTGGGTCGGATACCCGCGCGGCGAGATCCCCATGACGAACGTGCACGGCATCGCGGTCGCCGGCGGCACGTTCCCGGCCGAGATCTGGCACGACTACATGCAGAAGGCCACGACCGGCACACCCGCCCGCGACTTCCGGCCCGCACGCGGCATGCCGAACTGGCTGCCGTACTACCGCGGGCAGTACCAGTGGCAGAGCGGCAGCTACTACAGCAGCTACGGCAGCTCGACCTCGCAGGCGACGACGACCACGACGACGTATACGCGATGACTAGCGCCGTCTGAAGAGCTGGACGCCGTCGTCGGAGGCCACGAGGCGCCAGCGCGGGTCGCGCCGGATCGCCGCCACCGCACGCACGCCGTCCTTCCCGGGGCTGGCGCGGTCCAGGATGCTCGGGCGGGTCGAGTCGACGGCGACCCAGTCCACGCCGTTCGTGCGCGGGAAGCTGAGGATCCTCTGCCGTGCCGAGAGGTGGGCGCCGAGCGTGTTGGTCGCGCTCACGCCCGCGCCGGCCGGGACACGGGCCAGCACGCGGCGCGCCGCGTCGTCGTGGGCGGACACCGACACCAGCTCCCGGACCCGGTGCTTCCAGGGCAGCGCGCCGAGGTCGAGGTTCGCGACCAGCCCCGCGGCCACGGCGACGCTCGCCACGATCGCGGCGCGCTGGCGGTGGCGGGCGAGCCGGACGGCGCCGAAGACGGCCGCGACCACGAGCCCGGGCGTCGCCCCGGCCGCGTAGTGCTGCTCGACCGACTGCTGGGTCGTGACCGACGAGAGCAGGTTGAGCGCGATCTCCGGCACGGCGATCACCAGGGCCAGCGGCGCGAGCAGCGACAGGCCGGCGAGCGGGAGCACGAGCGCGAGCAGGTAGCGGATCCCCCGCGCGTCGAAGGCCTTCCCGAGCACGACGCCCGGGTCGGTGACGAGGTTCTTGAGGACGCCGCCGGGTGTCCCGCCGACCGCGCGGTAGCGGCCCAGGAAGGGAGACGGCCCCTCGTGGAAGTGCGGCACCACAACGTCGACGGCGATGATCGTCGCCGTCACGCCGAGCACGGCGATCACCGCGCCGGCGCGCAGCCGGCGGTGCGACACGCCGTACCAGACGCCCGCTGCGGCGATCACGAGCCCGATCTCCTCCTTGCCGAGCGCGGCGAGGACGGCGAAGACCGCGAACGGCACGAGGCGGTCCTCGTCCAGGTACCAGATCGCATAGAGCAGCAACGGGCAGCTGAGCACGACCGGGTGGAACTCGCTCAGCGTCGCCCACTGGATCGGCGGGTAGAGCAGGTAGGCGAGGGCGAAGCCGAGCGCGGCCGTCTCCGAGTGCAGGTGCTTGCGCGCGAGCCAGAAGACCGGGAGCGCGCCGAGCGCGACGGCGGCCGCCTGCACGGTGAGCGGCAGCTCGGGCCGCGGCCAGATCCACCACGCCGGCGCGAAGGCCGCGAGCAGCGGGTCGACGTGCGAGCCGAGCCGCGAGACCTGCTCGCCCTGGAGGTTCGTCATCTGCAGCGGATGGCCGTGTGCCGTCGCCCAGACCGCCTGCACCATGTTCCCGAGATCGAAGCGGCCGGTCTCGAAGGCGCGGTGCCGAAGCGCCGAGAGCGCGGCGAAGCCGGCGCCGTAGGCGGCCATGGCCGCCCAGAGCAGGCGCTGCGCGTTCACAGGATGTCCTCGATCAGCCTGCGCCAGCGCCGGCCGAGCACCTCCTCGCTCGCGTGCTTGCGGTAGGCGGCGAGCCCGGCGGCGCCGAGCTGTCCCGGGTCCTCGCACGCGCGCGAGACCGCCGCTGCAAGCGCGTCCGGGTCGCCGGGCGGCACGAGCAGCGCGCTCTCGCCGTCGACGAGGAGCTCGCGCGCCGCCGGCGTGTCGGCGGTGACGAGCGGCGTCGCGCACGCGAGCGCCTGGAAGGCCTTGTTCGGGATGACGCGCGCCGCCTTCGCCGAGGTGCCGAAGACGCCGAGTGCGCAGGTCGCGCGGTGAAGCTCGGTGGGGAGGTCCTCGTACGGCACCCACGGCACGTGCTCGACGTTCGGCGGCCTGCGGTCGAGCAGGCCGCGCAACTGCCCGTCGCCGACGACGCGGAAGCGGATCTGCGGCCGGAGCCTGGCGGCGGTGAGGATCGTCTCCAGCCCGTGCAGCGGGATCAGCTTGCCGACAAAGAGCGCGGTGGCGGGCTCCCTCGTGGCGTCGCCGGGAGTGAAGAGCCGCTCCTCGGCACCGACGAGGCAGCTCTCGACCCGCTCGAGCTCGCCCAGTGCCGCGAAGTGGGCGGCGTTCGCCTGCGTGTCCGCGACGACGAGATCGGCCGCGCGCAGCGCCCAGCGGTCGAGCCGCCGGAGCATCCGCGCTGCCACGCTTCCGTCCCGGAAGCGGCCGCGATCCTCGACGAGCGTGTCCCACAGCGCGACGAGGGGGTTGAACACCACGGGGGAGCCGCGGGCGACGCGCCGGGCGGCGGGGAGGTCGAGGTGGCCGGGATAGCCGACGAGCACCGCGTCCGCGTCGGCGCGCGGGCCCAGCGCGAGCCGTGCTTCGGCCGCGAGCAAGCGCACCGCGGTGCGGGGCCCGGCCCGCCACTGCTCGCGGCCCGTCCACACGGGTTGGTGCCGCTCGGTCACCTCCACCCCGGCGCGGCGCAACGCGGCGGCGACCTGGGCGTTCCGCGGGTAGCCGCGCTCGTACGTTCCGAAGAGGAGGACTCGCAACCGTCAGCCGACGATCTCGTCGACGAGCGCGTCCACGCGCTCGCGGTCGCCCGTGCGCTCCTCGTGTAACGAGGTCACGAGCTCCCCGACGAGGCCGAGCGAGAACAGCTGGATGCCGACGACCACGAGCAGCACGCCGAGCGTGAGCAGGGGGCGCTGTCCGATCGCGTGCCCGGTGAGCTTCACGACGGTCAGGTACGTGAGTAGCACGAAGCCGAGCCCGCCGAGCAGCAGGCCGAGCCCTCCGAACAGGTGCAGTGGCCGATAGCGGTACCGGCCCATGAAGGTGACGGTGAGCAGGTCGAAGAAGCCGCGCAGGTAGCGCTCCATGCCGTAGCGGGAGCGGCCGTGGCCGCGCGGGCGATGGTTGACCGGCACCTCGGCGACGCGGAAGCCGCGGTAGTGCGCGAGCACCGGGATGAACCGGTGGAGCTCGCCGTAGAGGCGCAGGCCGCGCAGCACCTCGGCGCGGTAGGCCTTCAGTCCGCAGTTGAGGTCGTGCAGGTGCAGGCCGGAGATGCGGCCGGTCACGCCGTTGAAAATGCGCGAGACCACGCGGCGCCGCAGCGGGTCGCGCCGTCGGGTCTTCCACCCGGAGACGAGGTCGAAGCCCTCGTCCAGCTTCGCGAGCAGGCGCGGGATCTCCGCCGCGTCGTCCTGGAGATCGCCGTCAATCGTGACGATGACGTCCCCGGCAGCCTGGGCGAAGCCGGCGGCGAGCGCGGTCGCCTTCCCGAAGTTGCGGCGCAGCCGCACGATGCGAATCCCTGGCTCGCGGTCGTGCAGCCGGGTCAGCGACGCGAACGTCCCGTCCGCCGAGCCGTCGTCGACGAAGAGCACCTCCCACTCCGTGCCGAGTGGCTCGAGCGCCGCGCGCAGCTCGTCGAACAGCGGCTCGACGCTCAGTTCCTCGTCGTGAACCGGGACGACGACGGAGATCACGGCGAGACCCTAAACATCACGGGGGAACCCCTGGTTCCCTCGTGGGCCCCCTCCTTGCGGGCGGGCCGGCTGTCCGCCGTTTCAGGAGCCGCCCGCTGGTGGCGTGGTGTCGGCGTTTGCCTCTCCGTGGCGAGCCTCTCGCGGGAGTGAATCCCGCTTCGGCGGCGGGTCGTGGTGGTCTGCCGAGAGCGTCTCTTCTTGGGAACCTGCGGTTTCCTCGCCCCTCCCTGCGCCGACGTGGGACGCGCGTGAACGCGGGCTGTTCCGCCGACGCTGACTGCGTTGGCTAATTCGACAACGCGCGGCGACCCAGCGCGGCCAATTCAGTGCCCGTGTAGCGGTACGACGCGCCGTCCCATGGCTTGACGCTCACCGGCCGCGCGTACGCGATGTAGCGGTGGGTCGAGAAGAAACGGGGATGGCACGCCTGGAGCGCGACGACCTCGCGGCCGTGCGAGTCGAGCACGGAGAGGTCGTTGGCGTCCACGATCCGGTGGCCGGTGATCCGGTACTTGAAGACGCCGTATGGCACCTCGAGGGTGACGAGGTCGCCGGGCTGGAGCTCGTCGATGTTGCCGAACGGCGCGAGGTAGGTCGTGCGGTGCCCGGCGATGTAGATGAGCTTGCCCTCGCCGGGGAGGTACGAGTGCAGGTCGCGCGCCGGGCCCTTCTTCAGGGTGTCGGAGTCGGTGCCGTTGACGAAGATCATGTTCAGGCCGAGGCGCGGCACCTTGATCCGGCCGATCGGGTCGCCCTCGTGGAGCGACTGCCGGTAGCGCCGCGCAGCCGCCGCGATCGAGAGCTCGTACGCGGCCAGGTCGCGGGTCTTCTTGTGCACGACCATGCGAGGCGCCCGGTACTCGGCGAGCCGGTGCGCGTACTCGCTGCGCAGTTCACGCTGCTCCCACTTGGTGTAGAGCGCGGTGAACGGGTCCTGCCACTGCCAGACGATCACGACCCACGCGAGGATGAGCACGCCCGAGACGATCAGCGTCGTCCCGAGCCAGCGGAAAGCGGTCCGCACCGGCATCGCTCCTATTGTGCGCGAGATGCGGGCAGGTGGAACCGACGGGCGAGGGCGACCGCGCCGACGCGCCGGCGTTCGCCGCGGCTCGGGTACGCCGCGTAGCGTCCGAAGGCGAGCGCCCCGACCTGCGCGGCGGCCGCGAGCCACGCACCCGCGGCGAGCACGGCCACCGGTGGGATCCAGCCGACGACGGCCAGCTCGGTCAGGTACCAGGGGGCGTCCAGGCCGAGGCCGAAGCGGAACGCGAGCGACCCGAGCAGCAGCAGTGGTCCGACGAAGCCCGCGGCGTAGAGGGCGGCACGGACCCAGATCCCGGCGCCGCGCGCCTGTACGAGCCACAGCCAGGCATGCAGTGAGGGCAGGACGAACAGCAACGTGTACGGGTTGGTGAACAGCGCGGCGGCTGCGACGCCGAGCGTGACCACGAGCGCGACCGTGTACGCCGCGACCTGCTCGCCCGGGCCGGGGGGCGGACCGGCGAGGCGGAGCCGGGCGACGAACCACCCCACGGCGAGCAGCACGAGGTA
Source organism: Gaiellaceae bacterium (assembly GCA_035764425.1). Lineage (GTDB taxonomy): Bacteria > Actinomycetota > Thermoleophilia > Gaiellales > Gaiellaceae > JACVRM01. The sequence continues at coordinate 10,943 of DASTZE010000218.1, read as the reverse complement.
GAGGACGTTGGCGCCGAGCGGCCAGTCGCCCACGGCCGGGGAGAACGGCGAGAGCGGCTGCGCCTCGCCGTCGATCCAGACCCCCGCGCCTGCGAACAGCCAGAACAGCACCACCGCGTAGAGCCAGAAGCCGAGCCGGCGCCCTTGCGCTCGGGCCGCGCCCTCGAGCGGCAGCGCCGGCCGCCGCCGGCGGGTCAGGAGGTCGAGCGTCGCCAGCAGGACGGGCAGCGTCAGGGCAATGAGCGCCGTCTCGATCGCCCAGCCGGCGATGATCCGGCTGCCGCCCACGAGCACGTAGCTCGACGGGTTCGTGTCCAACACCAGGCCCTGGTCGATCGAGTCGATGACCGACTGCGCCGACGACCCGATCTGTCCTTGGCGGAAGGTCGAGAGCGTTTCCGGGCCATCGCCGAACGGCTCGGGAGGCCGGACCTTCGCGGTTGTCAGCGTCAGGGCGGGGATGCCGCGCTCGCGGAACGGGCCCTGGTCGTACAGCGTCAGCGGGAAGGCGAGGTCGATGAGCTGGCCGAAGATGCCCGTGTGGCGCGCGCTGCGGCCGGTGATGTCGTGGATCCGCGCCATTGCCGTCGCGACGAGCGTGGGTGCGGGCGACCGGCCCGCGCCGCCGGCGAAGTCGATGCGCGGCCTGGCGCCGCCGCCGGTGGCGACGAGGTTGACCACGGCGAGAGTGCGCGGCTTGACGCCCAGCCCGGCGGCGTAGTGATCGGCGCCCAGGCTGCCGGATGCCCCGCCGTCCGTGGAGACGAAGACCAGGGTGTGCGTGGGCTGCAGGGCGCCGCCGCCCGCGATCGCGGGCGCCGAGCCGTACAGTCGCGCGAGCTCGAGCAGCGCGGCCGTGCCGGAGGCGTTCACGTCGGCGCCCGGGCCTGTGCCCGCGTCGTCTCGGTGCGCAGTAATGACGATGGCGCGGGCGGTCTGGCCGCGTCGGACCGCGACCAGGTTCGTGAGCGGGACGCGCCCGCGACCGGGGACTGTCGCCTCGAAGCGGTCGCGGCGCACCGTGTAGCCGTACGAGCCGAGCCTGCCCGCGACCCACGAGGCGGCGCCGTCTGCTCCCGTCGTCCCAGGCGCCCTGTCCGGGTATTGCGTCGCGAGTTGGCTCGCGAGTGCGGCGGCGGAGCGGCTGTCGAAGGCCGGCGGCGGCGGGGCGGGCAGCGGCTGCGGCCGCGTGACCGTGAACGAGACCGCGAGCACGATCAGCAGCGCCCCCGCGAGCGTCATCCGGTAGAGGCGCCCGTTGACCGGCCGGTCGAGCTTCCCGGCCCGCCGCTGGCGCCGCGGTGAGCCGGGGACAGGTGCCTGCATACGGCGGGCTATAGTAAGGACAGCTGCGGTGCGAGGGCGCAGCCATAGAGACGATGCCCGACTCCGCGACAATTCTTCTCGTCGACGACGAGGAGTCCCTCCAGAAGCTGCTCACGTTTCCGCTTGCCCGAGACGGCTTCCGTGTGGTGCCCGCGCACGACGGCGAAGAGGCCCTCGATCGCTTCGCGCAGGAGCGCGTCGACCTGGTGGTGCTCGACGTGATGCTCCCGAGGCTGGACGGGCTCGAGGTCTGCCGCCGCCTGCGCGCCACGTCGAGCGTGCCAATCCTGATGCTCACGGCCCGCGACGACGAGCTCGACAAGGTGCTCGGGCTCGAGCTGGGCGCCGACGACTACATGACGAAGCCGTTCTCGGTGCGGGAGTTCCGCAGCCGTGTGCGCGCACTGCTCCGCCGCGCCTCGGCACCGCGCCACGAGCCCGGCGCGGACGAGGTCATCGAGGCCGACGGCCTGCGCATCGACCCCAGCCGGCGGCGTGTCGACGTCCGCGGCGACGAGGTCACGTTGACGTACGTGGAGTTCGAGATCCTGCGGGCAATGGCGGAGCGGCCGGGCCGCGTCTACACGCGCCAGGCGCTGCTCGAGCGGCTGTGGGGCGACTCGGACTACCGCGACCCGCGTACGATCGACGTGCACGTGCGCCACCTGCGGGAGAAGCTCGAGCAGGATCCGCGCCGACCGGAGTACATCTTCACCGTGCGCGGCGTCGGGTACCGCTTCCGGGACGTCTAGAGGCCGGACGGGCTCGTACAATGCGTCTCGCCTGGCGGCTCGGCCTGGCGCTGGTGGTGCTGGTTGCCGGCCCGCTTGCAGTCGTCTACTTCTCCGTTGTTCCCTCGCTGCAGGACCGGCTGGTCTCGAGCAAGGTGCACCGAGCCCACCTGCAGATCGGCACGATCGCGAACCGCTATCAGAGCGGGCTCGGGACGGCATACACGGCGGCCGAGCTTGCCGCGCAGTATCCGTCGTACCGCGTGGCGGTCCTCACGCCGGTGGGCGGCCGGCTGAACGTCACCGACGACTCGGCGACGATCACGTCCTCCGACCTGGCCGACGACCCGGTCGCCCGCAGGGCCGTCGAGACGGGGCACATCGAAGCCGGCACCGTCGTCCGGCACCGCACGCACTACGCCGAGGCCGCGAAGGTCGTCTCGATCCCGAACCTGCCCGTCGTGCTCATCTCGACGAACATCCAGAGCGAGCTCGACGACATCCAGCTGGTCAAGCGCCGGATCCTGCTCGCGGGCGCCGCCGCGCTGTTGGCCGCGCTCGCGCTCGGCTTCACGGCCGCCTCCCTGCACGTGCGCCGCATCCGGCGGCTCGAGCGCGCGGCGGACCGCATCGCACACGGCGAGTTCGGCGAGCCGGTCGTCGACCGCGGCTCTGACGAGCTCACGGACCTCGCCAATGCGTTCGAGCACATGCGCCGGCGCCTCGCGGCGCTCGACGATGCCCGGCGCGAGTTCGTCGCCAACGCGTCGCACGAGCTACGCACGCCAATCTTCGCGCTGGGCGCGGCGTTGGAGCTGCTCGAGGACGAGGAGGTGGACGACTCGACGCGTGACGAGTTCCTCGAGACCATGCGCGACCAGGTCGCGCGGCTGACGCGCATGACCGCCGACCTGCTCGACCTCACGCGCATGGATGCGGGGCGCATGCCCGTCGAGGCGGAGCCGGTCGACCTGAACGAGGCCGCCGAGGTGCTCGGCCGCGAGTTCGACGCCGCCGCGCGTGCCGGCGGCCGGACGCTTGCCGTGGAGACGAACGGCGCCGTGACCGCGCTTGCCGACTCCGACCAGGTGCTGCGCATCGGCCGAGCAGTGGTCGAGAACGCCCTCGTGCATACGCCGCAGGGGACGAGCGTCCGCATCGTGACCCGTGCGCTCGGCCGCCGCGTTGTGCTCGAGGTGGCCGACGACGGCCCCGGCGTGCCCGTCGATCAGGGCGAGCAGGTCTTCGAGCGCTTCTACCGGGGGGAGGGGACGCGTGCCTCTGGCAGCGGGCTCGGCCTTGCGATCGCGCATGAACTGGCGGAGCTGATGCACGGCGAGCTGGTGCTCGACGGCCGCGAGGGAACGCGCGTGACGCTCGAGCTTCCGGCCGATCCCGGCGCATAGGCGGTTGGCCGTTCCGCCAGATACCGCTTCCCGTTTTCACGGGAAAACGGGCTACGCTCGACGCCGTGCGCCCGCTGGCCGTGACCGTACTCGCCCTCGGCGCAGCCGTGGTCGGCGGCGCGCTCGTGTATCTGCTTGGCCCGGGCCGCGACGACGGCGGCAGCGCCCGGCCCGCGCGGGTGGTCGTCGGTGAGATCGACGCCGGTGCAGCTGCTGCCTCGGCGCCGCTGACGGGCCAGGGCTTCAATCCGGAGCGCATCTACGCGGCCCGCGCGCCGGGCGTCGTGACCCTGTACACGTACTTCGGGGGTGCTCCGCCGGCCGAGCACGCCGCGCAGGGCTCGGGCTTCGTCGTCTCGCCGGACGGCTACATCCTCACGAGCGCGCACGTCATCACCACGGCCGGCCAGGGCACTGACGCGCCCACGCGCGGCGCGCGCGACGTCTACGTGGCGTTCGCCGACGGTGACCGCGTTGAGGCGCAGATGGTGGGCTGGGACCTGTTCGACGACGTCGGCGTGGTGCGCGTCGACCCCAGGAAGCACATGCTGCGGCCGATCGCGCTCGGCGACTCGGACGCCCTCCGCGTTGGCGCCGCCGTCGCCGCGATCGGCAGCCCGTTTGGCAACCGCGGCTCGCTCAGCGTCGGCGTGGTCTCGGCGGTCGGCCGCTCGATCCCCTCGCTGACGTCGGCCTACTACGTCTCCGACGCGATCCAGACGGACGCACCGATCACGCACGGCAATTCGGGCGGGCCGCTGCTCGACGCTTCGGGCGACGCGGTCGGAATCAACGCCCAGATCCGCACCGACACCGGCGGCGGCGAGGGCGTCGGCTTCGCCGTCCCGATCAACGCGGCCAAGCGCTCGCTGCGCCAGCTGATCGCGTCGGGCCACGTCCGCTACCCGTACGTGGGCATCGAGACCGGCGACCTCACGCCCACGCTGGCCCGGCACCTCGGCGTGGCCGTCAAGCGCGGCGCTCTCGTCCAGACCGTCTCGCCCGACACCCCGGGCGCTGCGGCAGGCCTGCGCGCCGGCAATCGGACGGAGTTCTTCAACGGCGTCGAGATCCGCCCGGGCGGTGACGTGCTGACCGCCATCGGCGGCCTGCCGGTGCGGAGCTCGAGCGACGTTGCCCGCGTCCTCGTCGAGCACTTCCATCCCGGGCAGGTGGTCGCCTTCTCGATCGTCCGCGGCAATCACCGCCAGACACTGAAGGTCAAGCTGGCCCTTCGGCCTGCCGTCCCGGACGCCAGCCCGTAGCGGAGGGGCCAGGGAACCTCAGGTTCCCGGGAAGAAGACGCTCTCGGGAGTCCACTCCAAGTGCCGCCGGAGCCGGATTTATTCCGGCGGGAGGCTCACTTCGACAGGCAGACGCCGGCACCCGCGACCCAAGTGGCGGCTCCCGACACGATTGAATCTCGCCTCCGCAGGCAAGGAGGGGGTACATGGGGGAACCAGGGGTTCCCCCATGAGAGTCCCGTGAACGCCTGGGCATCTGCCTAAACTTCCCGAATGCCGCCCGAAGCTGCGACCGATTCCGTCCGTCTCACCATTCCGGCGAAGCCCGAGTACATCACGCTCGTGCGCCTCGCCCTGACCGGCCTGGCGGGACTGCGGTCGCTGCCGGACGAGACGCTCGGCGACCTCAAGCTCGCAGTGACCGAGGCGGCCTCGAATTCCGTGCGCCACGCCTACGGCAACGGCGACGGCACGGTCGAGGTCGTCTACGAGCTCGAGCATGACCGGCTCACGGTCGAGGTGAACGACAGCGGGCAGGGCTTCGTCCACCCGGCCGCCCGCACGGATCGCAGCGAGCTCGATGAAGGCGGGCTCGGCATCGCGATCATCCAGGCGCTCGCGGACGAGTTCGAGGTCGGCGCTCGCCCCGGCGGCTCCGGGTCCCGCCTCCGCTTCGTGAAGCTGCTCTCCGACTAGCCGCTTACTCTCCGCTCGGATGCTCCAGCTCGTCAACGTCGGAACGAAGCCGCTCGCCGACTACGCGACCATCGTGTCGCGCGGGCTGATGGACGAGATCCGGCGGCTGGCAGCGCCGCTGGCCGGCGCCCGCGTGCTGAACCTCTCGGCGACCGCGTTCGGAGGGGGGGTGGCTGAGATCCTCTACACCTTGATCCCGCTGATGCGGGATGCCGGGCTCGACGTCGAGTGGCGGATCATCAGGGGGCAGGACGAGTTCTTCGACGTGACGAAGCGGATCCACAACGGCCTGCAGGGTCGGCCCGACGGGCTGACGGACGAGCAGCAGCGGATCTTCTTCGACTACAACCGCATGAACGCGGACGAGTTCGACGACGGCTACGACTTCATCGTCGTCCACGACCCGCAGCCCGCGGCGATGATCGACTACCTGAAGGACTCGACGCAGGCGCGCTGGATCTGGCGGTGCCACATCGACCTGTCGACGCCGTACCGGCCCGTTCTGGACTTGTTGGTCCCGTCGCTGCGCCGCTACGACGCCACCATCTTCCACATTCCCGAGTTCGTGCCTGCCGTCGACGGCCTGCCGCCGGCGTTCATCTGGCCGCCGGCGATCGACCCGCTGACGCCGAAGAACATGGCGCTCTCGTCCGAGGACGCCGCGTACATCGTCGACCAGTTCGGCATCGACGTGGAACGGCCGCTGCTCACACAGGTCTCGCGCTTCGATCCCTGGAAGGACCCGCTCGGCGTCATCGACGCCTACCGGCAGGTCAAGCAGACGCATCCGGACGTGCAACTCGCGCTTGTCGGCGCGATGGCACATGACGACCCGGAGGGCTGGGAGTTCTACAACCAGACCGTCACGTACGCGGCCGGCGACCCTGACATCTTCATCCTTTCGAACCTCAACAACGTGGGCTCGGTCGAGGTGAATGCCTTCCAGGTGCACTCCAGCGTCAACATCCAGAAGTCGATCCGCGAGGGCTTCGGCCTCACGGTGACCGAGTCGCTCTGGAAGGCGCGGCCTACGGTGGCGGGCCGCGCGGGCGGCATCGTCACGCAGGTGATCGACGGCGAGACCGGCTGGCTCGTGGACTCGGCGGCCGAGTGCGCCGAAGCCTGCCGGGCCGCGTTGGACGACCCGGCGGGGGCGCGCCAGCGCGGGCTGCGCGGCAAGGAGCTCGTCCGGCGCCGCTTCCTGACCCCCCGGCTGCTCCGCGACTGGCTCGCGCTCTTCAACCGACTCAGCGGCCGGGACATCGGCGAGAGCGAGCTCGTCGTCAACCAGACGGTTTAACCGCGCCGGTCAGGGTCTAAGGTGCCGGGGCGATGCCTTCCCGGCGCCGGCTCATCGTCGTCTCCAACCGCGGCCCTGTGAGCTACGCCGTCGACATGGACGGCCAGGTGCAGGCGCGCCGCGGTGGCGGCGGCCTCGTCACCGCGCTGCGCAGCCTCGTCACGCATCACGACGTCACCTGGGTCGCGAGCGTGATGAGCGAGGGCGACCGCATCGTCTCGGAGCGCCACGACGGCGCCGCCTTCGAGGAGCGCGCGCGCGACGGCTCGGCCTTCCGGGTTCGGCTCGTGTGGCATCCGCTCCAGGCGTACGACTGGTACTACAACGTGGTGGCCAACCCGGTGCTGTGGTTCGCCCAGCACTACCTCTGGGGTCTGGCCGAGTCGCCGGACTGGGATGACGGGCTCCACAACGCCTGGGACAACGGGTACGTCGCGGTCAACCGCAACTTCGCGAAGGTGGTTGTCGACGAGCTCGCCGGCCAGCCGGACGCCACGGTCTTCTTCCACGACTACCACCTGTATGTCGCGCCGCGCCTCGTCCGCCGCGACGTGCCGGAGGCTACCCTCGCCCACTTCGTGCACATCCCGTGGCCGCAGCCGGACTACTGGCGCGTCCTCCCCGAGAACATCCGGCGCGCCATCCACGACGGCATCCTCGCCAACGATGTGATCGGCTTCCACACCGGCCGCTGGCGGCTGAACTTCCTGCGGAGCTGTGCCGACATCCTCGGCGCGAATGTCGACGTCGGCGCCAACGAGACGCGCCACGAGGGCCGCACCACACGCGTGACCGCGCGGCCCATCTCGGTCGATGTGCAGGAGTTCGACGAACTTGCTCAGAGCGAGGCGGTGTTGTCAGAAGAGCAAACAATTATCGCCCTACGTCCCGAGTTCCTCGTGCTGCGCGTCGACCGTACCGATCCGTCCAAGAACGTCGTCCGTGGGCTGCGCGCCTACGAGCTCTTCCTCGAGGCGCACCCCGAGCTGCACGGGCGCGTGCAGATGCTGGCCTTCCTCGACCCGTCGCGACAGGACATCCCCGAGTACGCCGAGTACCTGGCCGCGATCCAACGCGCGGCACGGACCGTCAACGACCGCTTCCAGTCGACCGACTGGATGCCGCTCGACCTCCAGATCGCCGACAACTTCGCCCAGTCGGTGGCGGCGTACAAGCAGTACGACGTCCTGCTCGTGAATGCCATTTACGACGGCATGAACCTGGTTGCGAAGGAGGCGCCGCTCGTGAACGAGCGTGACGGCGTGCTGATCCTGTCCGAGAACACGGGCGCGCACGAGCAGCTCGGGGAGTGGGCCCTGACCGTGAACCCGTTCGACGTCAGCGCGCAGGCGGAGGCCATCCACGAGGCGCTGTTCATGCCGGTCGAAGAGCGCCGCGAGCGGCTCGAGGCGATTCGCGCCTCCGTCCGCGAGCACGACATCACCCGCTGGATCGCCGAGCAGCTCGACGACCTGGACGAGGCGCTGGCGCCTGCGCTCGAGGCCGCCGGATGAGCGAGCTCTCGCACGTCGACGAGTCCGGGCGCGTGCGCATGGTCGACGTCGGATCGAAGCCCGTCTCTCGTCGCCGCGCCGTCGCCCGGGCGTCAGTCCGCATGGCACCCGCGACGGCGGAGCGGCTGCGCGACCTGCCAAAGGGCGATGCGCTCGCGACCGCGGAGGTGGCCGGCGTCATGGCCGCGAAGCGGACGAGTGATCTGATCCCCCTCTGTCATCCTCTCCCGCTCACGAGCATCCAGGTGAGCGCCGTCGTCGTGGGCGGGGGCGTTGAGATCATCGCGACCGCCGAGGCGACGTGGCAGACCGGCGTCGAGATGGAGGCGCTGGTCGCTGCGACAGTCGCCGCGCTGACCGTCTACGACATGGCGAAGGCGATCGACAAGGAGATGGTGGTCGAGGACGTGCGGCTGCTCGAGAAGACGAAGGAGCCGGCGTGAGGGCCGCAGTGCTGACGGTGTCTGACGGGGTGGCATCGGGCGAGCGCGAGGATCGCAGCGGCGACGAGCTCGAGCGGCTCCTCGCCGCGGACGGCTATGAGGTCGAGCGCCGGGTCGTGCCCGACGAACGCGAGATGATCGCCGAGGCCGTCGCCGAACTGGCCGACGACGCGCCGCTCGTCCTGACTACGGGCGGCACCGGGCTCGGGCCGCGCGACGTCACTCCCGAGGCGACGCTCGAGGTCGTCGACCGCGTGGCCCCGGGGATCGCCGAGGCGCTGCGCGCCGATTCGATCGCGAAGACGCCGCATGGACTGCTCTCGCGCGGGGTCGCGGGCGTGCGCGGCGCGACGCTCGTCGTCAACCTGCCGGGCTCGACCGGCGGCTGCCGCGACGGGTACGCGGTGCTGCGCCCGGCGCTGGAGCACGCGCTCTCGCTGCTCGCCGGCGAGGGCACGGCGCACCGCCAGACGTAGGATCGCGCCGTATGGCCATGGCCGCGGCCGCACCGCCGCTTCCCGTCCGCTTCGCGCGGCTCGTCAAGATCGAGCACACGGTCTTCGCGCTGCCGTTCGCGTACGTCGGCGCGCTGCTCGCCCTGGACGCGGTCCCGTCGGCCTCGCAGCTGCTCTGGATCACCGTGGCGATGGTCGGCGCCCGCTCGCTCGCGATGGCGCTGAACCGGCTGATCGACCGCTCGATCGACGCCCGCAACCCGCGCACGGCCTCGCGCGAGCTGCCTTCCGGCGCGCTCTCGGTTGCGCAGGTGCTCGCCTTCTGCGCCGTCTCGCTCGCCGTCTTCCTCATCGCCGTCTGGCAGCTCGACCCGATCGTGCGCTGGCTCTGGCCGATCCCGGTCGCGGGCTTCGTGATCTACCCGTACCTGAAGCGGGTCACCTGGCTCGCGCATCTGTGGCTGGGCGCCGTCGACGGGCTCGCCGCGGTCGGCGGCTGGGTCGCCGTCACCGGGCGCCTGCCGTGGGAGTCGTGGCTGCTGGGCGCCGGGGTCGCCTGTTGGATCGCCGGCTTCGACCTCTTCTACTCGCTGTTCGACGTGGACGTCGACCGCGCCGAGGGCCTGCACTCCTGGGCCGTGCGCTGGGGCGTCGACGGCGTCTTCCGCGGCGCGCGGGTCCTACACGTCCTGACCGTGCTGCTCCTGGCTGCCGTCGGCGTGGGGCTGAGCGCGGGCGTCTTCTACTGGCTGGGCGTCGCCGCGGTCGCCGGACTGCTCGTGTACGAGCACTCGCTCATCCGGCCGGGGGACCTGCGCCGGCTCGACGCGGCGTTCTTCACCGTCAACGGTGTGATCAGCGTGGTCTTCCTCGGCTTCGTGCTCCTGGACGTGATCGTGTGATCAGCGCGCGCAAGTTGAGCAAGCGCTACGGCGAGAAGCGCGTGATCGATGGCCTCGATCTCGATGTCGAGGACGGCGGCCTCCTCGTCCTGACCGGCCCGAACGGCTCGGGCAAGACCACGTTGCTGCGGCTGATCGCCGGCCTTGCCGCGCCGACCGGCGGCGAGCTCACCGTCGTCGCGGACCGCTCGTCGATCGGCTTCCTGGCCCACGAGCCGCTCGTCTACCGGGAGCTGACGCCGCTCGAGAACCTCGAGCTATATGGGCGGTTGTACCGCGTGCCGGAGCGGCGCGAGCGGATCGGCATGCTGCTCGAGCGCTTCGGTCTCTGGGAGGAGCGCCACGCGCGCGTCGCCACCTTCTCGCGCGGGATGCAGCAGCGGCTCGCTCTGTGCCGCACGCTTCTGCACGACCCGCAGCTCGTTCTGCTCGACGAGCCCTTCTCCGGCCTCGACGCGGACGCCGCGGCGGTCGTCGACCGCGAGCTGCGCGACCTCGCGGGGCGGCGCACCCTCGTCGTGTCCACGCACGCGCCCGAGCGGCTCGACCCGCTCGCGCCGCTGCGGCTGGCGCTGCCGGCATGAGCGGCTACTTCGGCGACGTGGCGGCACTCGCGCGCAAGGACCTGCTGCTCGAGCTGCGCTCGCGCGACACCGTCCCCGCGATGCTGCTGTTCGTCGTCGCCGCGCTCGTCGTCTTCCACTTCGCGCTGCCGACGGACGCGAGCGCGCGCGCGACCGACGGGCTGCTCTGGATCGGCATCGTCTTCACGGCCCTGCTCGGGCTTACGCGCGCGTTCGTGGCCGAGCGCGAGGGCAGCGTCATGGACGGGCTCGTGCTCGCCACCTTCGACCGCAGCGCCATCTGGCTGGGCAAGACGCTCAGCGTGCTCGCGTTCCTCGGGCTTGCCGAGGCCGTCGCGCTGC
>DASTZE010000217.1:0-11714 GCA_035764425.1 Gaiellaceae bacterium | reverse complement strand
CTTGACCTTGGCCATGTAGCCGAGCTCGGTCGTGCAGATCGGGGTGAAGTCCTTGGGGTGCGAGAAGAGCACGCCCCACGAGTCGCCGAGCCACTCGTGGAACGAGATCGGGCCCTCCGTCGTATCCGCCTGAAAGTCGGGCGCCGTGTCGCCTAGTGCAAGTGCCATTTCTCCCTCCGGGGTCGCAAAGAGGTAACTGTACGCTCCCGCGTGTGGTCAACGAAGCGCCGTTGGAGGACACCGGCGCCGGGCTGGTTCCCCAGGGCGACGGCTGGTTCGTCCTCAACGCGAAGGAGGCGCGCTGGTTCGCCGCCGAGGGCCGCCCAGCGCTCTGCTTCTTCGAGAGCGGCGACCCCGACTGGCCCCAGCTCGGTATCAATATCTGCGTCCTCGGGCCGGGCCAGCCGATGGCCCGCTACCACTGGGAGTCCGACCAGGAGGACTTCCTCGTCGTCAGCGGCGAGGCGCTCGCAATCGTCGAGGACGAGGAGCGGCCGCTGAAGGCGTGGGACCTGCTCCACTGCCCGCCGAGCACGAACCACGTGATCGTGGGCGCCGGCAGCGGGCCGTGCGTCGTCATCTCGGTGGGCGCGCGCGAGCACCAGAACACGCCCGAATGGGGCGCGTACCCGGTGAACGCGCTGGCGGCGAAGCACGGCGCGAGCACGCCCGAGGAGACCACGGACCCGAACGTCGCCTATGCGGACGTCAAGCCGCAGCGCGGGCCCGAGCGCTACCAGGACGGGTGGCTGCCTTCCTCGTCTACATGAGCCAGACCGGGCCCGAGTGGGACCCGGCCCGGCCGATGGAAGAGCAGTCGCTGTGGCCGGAGCACGCCGTGTTCATGAACCGGCTGGTCGACGAAGGGCTGATCGTGCTCGGCGGGCCACTTCGGGGCCAGCGCCGCGCCTTCCACGTGTGGGAGACGGACTCGGAGGACGCGATCCGCGCCGAGCTCGCCGCCGACCCATGGCACGGCAGCCACCTGATCGTCGAGTCCGTGACGCCGGTCACCCTGGCGCTGGACGGCCGCGAGTGACCTGGGAGGCGCGGCTCGACGCCCTCTGGGCGTCGTTCGACGAGCTGGACGAGGAGGAGTTCCGGCGGCGGATGGACGAGCTGACCGCCGAGCTCGGCCCCGACAGCGCCGTCGCCCAGTACGAGCGCGGCTCGGCCTTCGACTCGACCGGCCACTCGGACCTGGCCGTGCCGCACTACGAGCGGGCGCTCGAGCTCGGTCTGGGCGAGGACCGGCGGCGCCCCGCTGTCATCCAGATGGCGAGCTCGCTCCGCAACATGGGGCGCGTCGACGAAAGCGTCGCGCTGCTCGAGGCCGAGCGAGCGCGGCGGTCGGACGAGCTCGACGACGCGATCAGCGCCTTCCTGGCCTTCGCGCTCGTCGACTCGGGGCGTGAGCGCGAGGGCGCCGCGATCGCGCTCGCGGCGCTCGCGCCGCACCTCCCGCGCTACCAGCGCTCGGTCGGGAACTACGCGCGCCTGCTGACCGAGTAGGTCAGGTGCGCGACCGCCGGTGAGCTCGCCACGCCGGTGAGCTCGACATCGGCCTGCGCGCCCTCGGCGAAGAGCCTCGTGCCGCCGCCGAGGAAGAGCGGGGCGACGTGCAGCTGCAGCTCGTCGAGCACGCCGGCGGCGAGCGCCTCCTGGACGGCCTCGGCACCGCCCGCGACGTGCACCTCCCGGTCGCCGGCCGCATCCCGGGCCCGTGCGAACGCCTGGTCGAACCCGTCGACGAACGTGAACGTCGTAGCGCCGAGGACCAGCGGCTCGCGCGTGTGGTGCGTCAGCACGAACACCGGAACGCGGAACGGCGGGTCGTCGCCCCACCAGCCGTTCGGGTTCGGGTCTTCCGCCCACGGCCCCTCGCCGCCGCTGAACATCTTCCGGCCCATGATGACCGCGCCGATGCGGGCGACGTTGGCCTCGACGAGCCGGGAATCGGCATTGTCCTCCCCGCCCTCGCCGCCGTGGCGATCGCGGAAGGCCTTCGTCCCGATGATCCACTCGTGCAGCTCCTCGCCGCCCTCGCCCAGCGGCTCCTCGAGCGACGGATTCGGCCCGGCGACATAGCCGTCCAGCGAGATCGTGATGTCGGAAAAACATGGCATGCCCATAAGACACCGGTCTGCCCCGGAACTCATCGCTCCATGCGCAGCCGCGGCGGGTCGACGTGGACGACGCGGAAGCCGAGCCGCTCGTACAGGCGCCGGGCCGGGTTGTGCTCGAGCACGCCGAGCCGCACGGGGACGGCCCGCGCTTCGGCGTCCGCGATCACCTGCTCGACCAGCGCCGTCCCGATGCCGCGCCCGCGGGCGGCCTCGACCAGCACGATCTCGTCGAGCCAGAGGTGATCCCCGCGGTCGAGGACGCAGAGGTAGCCGATTCGCTCGCCGCGCTCCTCCACGATCTGCACCGGCAGCTCGTCGAACTCGCGGTCGGCCTGCGCGCGCATCGCGGGGTCCTCCCAGTCGGGGACGAGCGGCAGGAAGCCGTCGCGCCGGTTCGCCCAGAAGAACTCGCGGTCGGCTTCGGTGGCAGGGCGCAGGATCAAGTACCGGTACGACTACCGGCTCGGAGGAAGGCGAGGACGGCCAGCACGCGCCGGTGCCCTTCGTCGGAGGGGGGCAACCGCAGCTTGCCCAGGATCGAGCTGACGTGGGTCTCGACCGTCTTCTCGGTCAGCCACAGCTGCTTCGCGATGCCGAGGTTCGTCTTGCCCTCGGCCATGAGGCCGAGGACCTCGCGCTCGCGCGGGGTCAGCTCGGCCAGCGGGTCGTCCTCGTAGCGCGGGGCGACCAGCTGCCGGACGACCTCCGGATCGAGCGCGGTCCCGCCGGCGCGCACCCGCTCGGCCGCCTCAAGGAACTCGTCCACCTCGAGCACGCGGTCCTTCAGCAGGTAGCCGAAGCCGCCGCCGGCACCGACGAGATCCACGGCATGGCGGCTCTCGACGTGCTGCGAGAGCACGAGCACGGCCGTCGCCGGATGCGCCCGGCGGATCTCGGCCGCCGCGACCATGCCCTCGTCCTCGTACGTCGGGGGCATGCGCACGTCGACGATCGCGAGATCCGGCTCGTGCTCGGCCACCACCGCAAGCAGCGAGTCCCCGTCGCCGACGCGGGCGACGACGTCGTGGCCGGCGTCCTCGAGCAGCCCCGCGAGCCCCTCGCGCAGGAGCGCCGTGTCCTCGGCGATCACGATCCGCATGGGATCGCCGCCTCGATGACGGTGCCGCCGCCGTGCGGGCTCGTGATCTCCAGCGTCCCCCCGTGCGCGACGACGCGGTCCTGGAGGCCTGCCAGGCCCGAGCCGCGCCGGGCGACAGCGCCGCCGACGCCGTCATCGGCGACGCTGACGAGCAGCGTCCCGTTGTGTCGCGCAGCGGAGACGCGCACGCGCGAGGCGGAGGCGTGCTTGACCGCATTCGTGAGCCCTTCGCACGCGATGAAGTAGGCGGCCGCCTCGACGCTCGCCGCGACGCGCTCGTCGGGCGCGTCGACCTCGACTGGCACGGGCACCGACCGGGCGAGATCGCGCAGTGCGGCGGCAAGCCCGTCGTCCAGCCGCGCCGGCCGGACCCCGGCGGCGATCTGGCGCAGGTCGGCGATGGCCGCACCCACCTCGTCGACGATCTGGTCGAGCGCCGGCGAGAGGACGCGCGCCTCGCGCGGCAGCGAGAACTGGAGGCGCCGCAGGCGCAGGCCGAGCGAGACCAGCCGCTGCTGGGCGCCGTCGTGCAGGTCGCGCTCGAGCCGGCGCCGCTCCTCGTAGCCGGCCTCGACGATGCGGGTGCGCGACGCCTGCACCTCGGCCAGCTGCAGGCGCAGCTCGACGCGCAGCCGCGCGATCTCGACGGACAGCGCGGAGGCGGCGAGCACCGCGCGCAGCAGGTCGGGGCGATCCAGCACGGCCGGGTCGTGGAGCAGCACCGCCGCGCCGTCGCCGACGCCGGATCCCGCGCGGCCGTCATCGGGAAGCTCGTCGACCGTTCCGCCGGCATCCGCGTACGCGCGGCTCGCCGGCAGCCAGTAGAAGAGCTGCGCACGTGGGTCGGCGAGCGCGTCGGCCAGGACGGCGCCGATCTGCTCGGGTGCGCGCGCGCCCTCGCGTACGGCCTCCTCGAACGCCCGTACCTGCCGGACGGCATCCCAGCGCGCCCGGCTGAAGCGGCGGTCGACCGTGTTCTGCAGCAGCGCGCGCAGCGGGCCGAAGGCGGCCGCGACGGCGAGCGTGGCAGCCGCGGTCACCCACTCGGACCGGCGGCCGGCGGCAACGCCCAGCGCCACGGTGATGAGGGCGTAGGCGACGGCCAGGGTCACCGTCAGGGCGGCGTACACGAGCGTGCGGTTGACGAGCCGCTCGATCGCGTACAGCCGATGGCGCGTGACGGCGAACCAGATCGAGCCGGCGATCGCCACCTGGAAGAGCAGGATCAGCGGGAAGACGATCACATCCACCCAGCTGAACACCGCCCAGGTGGCGAGACAGCAGACGAGCGCGAGCGGGATCAGCATCGCCGACCACGCGAGCCACAGCGCCTGGAGCCGCGCGACGCCGGTCGAGCGCCGGACGCGCAGGCGAATGGCGATCGCCCCGGCGAAGAGGCTCGCGAGGATCCCGAGCCAGAAGGGCACCCAGATCACGGCGTGGTCGAGGGCCTCGCCGACGCGGTTGTGAAGGATCGGGTTTCGCACGGCCTGGGACGGCGGGTCGAACGGGCTCGGGTCGAGGAGCGCGATGGTCGTGAACACGACGAAGCTCACGATCGCGCCGCCGGCTACCCACCGCCAGCGCGGCGTGAGCAGGCGTCCGTCCGGGAAGACGAAGGCGACCGCGATCGGCCACGCGTAGAGCAGCGGCCACGTCGCGCGGCCGATCTGCAGCGACCAGCCGTCGCTGATCGCGGGCCCGAAGGGCAGGGCGACGACGACGAGCTCGCCGACCAGCATGATCCACGCGACGACGTTACGCGGCTGCTGCCATGCGATCGCCAGGCCGACGGCCGTCGGAGCGAAGACCGCGAGCGCGACGACCGGAATCATCGCGTTCGGCACGCCCCCGTCGGGCGCGGCGTGCAGGACGCCGGCCGCCTGGAGCAGCTTCACGGTGAACAGGCCGACCGTGAGCCCGGCCACGGCAACGGCGCCGATCCGCAACGCGCGCATGGAGCAATGATTCGCCGGAATCCGGACGAACGCAATCCGTGCCAGCACCGAGATCACTCCCTGGGTGGCGCCGATGTGCGGCGCCCGACAGCGCGGCAGCCTCCTGTTCGACCCTTCGACAAGGAGTGACGGATGACCTCGAAGAAGCTGCTTCCGCTCAGTGGGATCGTCTTCGTCGTGTCGATCCTCGTGACGGTGATCGGCATCGGCGGAAGCACGCCGGACACCGATGCATCGGCGGAGAAGTTCTTCTCGTACTACGACGCGAATAACGGCCGGCAGGTGCTCGCGGCGTTCCTGATCGCCGCGGCGGTGCCGTTTCTCGTCTTTTTTGGCGTGAGCCTCGCGGCCGGCGGCCGGTCCTTCTGGGAGCTCGTCGTGATCGTCGGAACCGGGCTCGCGGCGACGGGCTTCCTGCTGACGGCGCTGATCCACTTCGCACTGGCCGACGCGCCCGGCTCGCACGCCGCGCCCGAGTCCGTGAAGACGCTCGGCATCCTGGACGGAGACTTCTGGGTGGCCGTCAACGCGGCGCTCGGGGTGCTGATGCTCGGCGCGGCCGGGACGATGCTCCAGCGCAGGATGCGCTGGCTTGGCTGGCCCGCGCTCGTCATCGGCGTCGCGCTCTTCATCCCGTTCGCCGACTTCTTCGCCCTGCTCCTGACCGGGCTCTGGATCACGGTCACGAGCGTCGTGCTCTCGCGCGAGGCGACCGAGTCTGCGCCGGTCATGCGCGAGGCGGTCGCGGCGGCCTGATCGCCGCGCCTCACCCTAGGCGGCGGGGAGCGTGAACGACACGCGCGCCCCGCCGTCGGGCCGGTTCTCGGCCCAGATGCGGCCGCCGTGCGCCTCGACCAGCCCGCGTGCGATGGCGAGACCGAGGCCGGCACCGCGGGATGAGCGCGCCGCGTCGGCGCGCCAGAAGCGCTCGAACATCCGCATCGCGGCTTCGGGCGTCAGGCCGTCGCCGGTGTCCTCGACGGTCACGCGCACGACCTCCGTGTCGGGCTCGACCAGCACGGCGACCGTCCCGTCGTCGGGGGTGTGCCGGAGCGCGTTCGTCAGCAGGTTGAGCAGGACGCGCTCGATCTTCGCCGGGTCGAACGTCGCAGCGGCGTGGCCGTCGGCGCCGAGCACCACGCCGCGCGCGCGCGCCTCGGCCTCGACGCCGCGCAGGCAGGCGGACACGACCGTGTCGAGCTCCGCGCGGCGGAGCTCGAGCGTCAGCGCGCCGCTGTCGATCCGCGCCAGCTCGAACAGGTCGTCGACGAGGCCCGACAGCGTCCGCACCTGCTCGTGCAGCGCGGGCAGGTAGTCCTCGGGGCGAGCGAGGCCGTCGTCGACCGCCTCCAGCATCGCCTGCATGTTGGCGAGCGGCGTGCGCAGGTCGTGGCTCGCCCAGGCGACGAGCTCGCGCCGCGCCTCGAAGAGCCGCTGCAGGCCTTGCGCCATGTCGTTGAACGCGTGCGCGAGCGCTTGGTGCTCGCTCGGCCCGCGCTCGGGTACGCGGACGGTGAGGTCGCGTGACAGGCGCTCGGACGCGGCGACGATGTCGCCGAGGCCGTTCGAGACCGAGCGCGCGACGAGCACGGCGGCCGCGACGACCGCGCACGCGGCTCCGGCGGCGACGATCAGCACGGTCTGGTCGTGCGCCGAGTCGAACATCACCGCGCCGGCCACGACGACGGCGGCGAGCGGCACGATCGTGGCGAGCAGCGCCAGGCCGATGAGCTGGAGCCGCACCGTTGGCAGCCGCCGGAGCGCGAACGCGCCCGCGACGCCGGCGAGCAGTGCACCCGCGGCGACCAGGAGCGCGAAGCCGATCACGGGACGAACCGGTAGCCCACGCCCCACACCGTCTGCAGGTAGCGCGGCTCCGACGGGGTCTCCTCGACCTTCTCGCGCAGCCGACGGATATGGACGGTCACCGTGCCCGTGTCGAAGGCGGCCTCGTAGCCCCAGATGCGGCGCATCAGCTCGTCGCGCGAGAAGACGCGCCGTGGATGGCTGGCGAGGAACCAGAGCAGGTCGAACTCCTTCGCGGTCAGCCGCACCTCCTCGTCGCCACGCCGCACCTCTCTTCGCTCGGCGTCGAACCGAAGCTCGCCGAACATGATGCGCTCGCTCGGTTCGGACGGCGGGTCCGCGCGACGCAGCACCGCGCGGACGCGGGAGATCAGCTCGCGCGGCGAGAACGGCTTGGTGACGTAGTCATCGGCGCCAAGGTCGAGCCCGACGACCCTGTCCTCCTCGTCCCCGCGCGCCGTGAGCAGGATCACCGGGACGGTCGAGCGGCCGCGGATCCAGCGGCAGAGCTCGAGGCCGTCGGTGCCCGGCAGCATGACGTCGAGCACGACCAGATCGGGCGTCTCGCTCGAGATGAGATCGCGGGCACGGTTGCCGTCCTCGGCCTCGACCGTGTCGAAGCCGGCGCTCTCCAGGTAGCGCACGACGACGTCGCGGACGATCGGCTCGTCGTCGACGACCAGCACGGTCGGCATGAGTGCATTGTCCGCCTCGGCGAGCACGGCATTACAGGCGGACGACGAACCAGCCGTCCACGTTGTCGCAGAGCACCTGGTCGGGCCCCTCGTGGGCGTAGGTGTAGACGGGCAGCCGGTTGCGCGTCACCTGGAGCCGGCCGTCCGGGCGGCGGATGACGCCGAACGTCCCACTGACACCGCGCACGCGCGCAGGCACGGCGCTGCGCGACCTCACGACGAGCGGCGGCCATGCCCTCGCGCACGCGCCCGTGCAGTGGATGCGGCGGTCGGCCTTCTCGACCTTCCAGGTGTAGAGCGCCTTGTGCCCGCGGGTGGCGAGGATCGGGCCGAACCCCTGGCTCTTCAGCTTGATCACCGGCGGCGCCGTCGCGCCCGCCGCCGCCCCGGTGAAGGCGGCGGCGGCGAGGACGGTCACGACGGCGGTGCGCATGTCTCTATTCCAGCGCGTGTGCCTTACGCAGGGGTGAACTCTCAGCTCGCGACGAGCCCGGTGCCGCCGGGCGCGAAGCCGCCGGCGGAGCCGATCGGGGTCAGGCTGCCGTCCGCGTGCACGCGGTAGGCGTCGATGGTGCCGGCGCCGTTGGCGAGGGCATACAGGAAGTGGCCGGTGGTCGCCAGGTCGAGCGGATGAGCGTGCGTCGTCGCGGTCACGCCGTCGGCGTTCAGGAGCGACAGCGAGCCGTTCGTGGCGATCGCGTAGCCGGACAGGGAGTTCGAGCCGGCGTTCGCCGCGTAGGCGTACCTGCCGTCCTCGCTGACCGCGATCCAGCACGGGGCGGCCTGGTTGTCCGGGACGACCGCGCTGATTGCGGAGACGCTGCCGTCGTCGGCGATCGAGTACGACGACACGTCGTTCACCGCCGCCTCGGAGACGATCAGCCGGCCGCGCTTGTCGAATGCGAAGCCGAACGGCGTGCCGCCGGCCGACGGCGAGACGACGGGGCCGGTGGCGGTGCCGTCGACGTTCACGGCGTAGGTGTCGATGCGGTTGGTGCCCTTCTCGGTGACGGCGAGCGTCCGCCCGTCCGGCGAGAACTGCACCTGGGCGGGCGCCGGCGCCGCGGCGCTGAGCGGGCGGGTCGAGCCGGGCACCGGGACGAGGCGGTCGTGCCAGATGAAGAAGCCCGTGATGTTGGCGGGCGCGCCACTGTTCAGCACATAGACGAGCCGGCCGTGGATCGTGGCGCTGAGCGGCGAGGCGCCGCCCGACGGCTCGACGTCACGGAGGCCGGGGCCCTGGCCCTCGATGCGGAAGAGCGAGGCGGTGTTGGTGCCGGCGTTGACCGCGACCAGGCGGTTGCCGTCGAGCGCGAGCGCGCCCTGGCCGCCCGAGGGCACGCCGGAGCCGCCGGTGAGCACGGTGCCGGCGGGGTGCAGCGTCCCGTCCCCGGCCCGATCGAACACGGCGACCGCGTTGCCGGCCGGCGTGCCGGTGAGCGTGTAGACGGCGGCCATCGCGCTGCCGGCGGTTACGGCGAACGCGGCGGCGGCGACGGCGAGGAATCCTGCGAAGCGTGCAAGTGTTGACACCTTGGCTCCTTTCGGGTCTGGAGCCGCCGACGCTAGGAACGGGATCTTGCGCCGGGCTTACGGGCGTCTTACGAGTTTCTGAAGACCCGCTCGCAGTCGGATGCGACGATGTCGCGGCGGTCGGCGAGCACCTTGTCCCGGCCGGCCCCGCAGCGCACCCTGTCGACGCTGCCGCCGCGCACGTCGATCACGTCGTTGCCGGCGCCCGCGTCGACCGTGTCCTTGCCGGCAGCCGGAGAGATCGTGTCCGCGCCGCGCCGGCCGCAGACGTGGTCGTCGAAGATCGTGCCGTCGATCCAGCCGGAGCCGGCGGTCGCGGTCGAGCAGCGCGTCGTCTCGACCTCGAGCGTGATCCGGTTGTCGGAGAGCAGCTGCTCGCTCTCGTTCGCGTGCCCAGTGAAGGTGACCGCGCCGCCGAGCACGAGCCCGATCGCGTCCGTGACGAGCGCGCTCGCGACACGCACGTCGACGTCGACCGACTGGCGCGGCGCAAGCGTTCCGAGCGTGCAGGAGAGCGCGCCCGCGCGGACCGTGCACCCTTTCGTCGCGAGAATCGTGGCCGCCGTGGTCTTGCCGGCGAGCGTGACGCCGGTCAACGGCTGCGTGCCGTCGTTCAGCACGGTGACGACGATGTGGCCGGCCGACGCGACCGCGCGCGGGCTCTCGGCCGTGAGGGAGAGGTCGGCGCACTGGAAGGGCACCGTGGTCACGCCCGGCTGCCACGCGGGCCGCCGCCCGGGCACCACGGCGATCCGGTGCTCACACGTGCCGTCCGCGTTGGCCGCGTAGATGCTCGAGCGCGACACCTCGTCGCGGTCGTCGGTCTCGAAGGCGAGCGCACGGCCGTCCGCCGACCAGGTCGGGTCCTTGTCGGCGACGTTGCGCTCGGCGCTCTGGGTGAGCCGGCGCTGGCCGCTGCCGTCGGCCTCGACCACGTAGAGGTCACTGGCCGTGACGATCTGTGTGACCGGCGACGGGCGGCCGTTCAGCTTCGTCGAGAAGGCGATCTCGCGGCCGTTCGGGGACCACGCCGGCGCCTGGTTGTCGACGTCGGCCGGCGCATCGGAGAGGACGCGCGGCTCGCCGCCGGTGGCGTCCATCACCTCGACGCGGCCGTGGCCCGCATCGTCGCCGATCTGTTTCAGGTGCACGAAGGCGATGCGGCTGCCGTCGGGCGACCACGACGGCCGCCGGTTCACGTCTCCGAACTCGCTGTGCGTCAGCTGGCGCGTCGCGCCGGTATCGGGGTCGACGACGTAGAGCTCGAAGCGATCCTGCACGGCACTCGAGTAGACGATCTGGCGACCCGGCTGCCACGACGGGTCGGTCGCATTCTGGCCGGTCGTCAGCTGGCGCACGCTGCCGGAGGCGAGGTCGACCACCGCGACGTCGTCGTTCGCGCCGAAGCCGTCGACGACATTGTGCGCGAGGAAGGCGATCCGGCGCCCGTCCGGCGACCAGGCCGGCGGGCTACTGCCGCCGACGGGCACGCCGGTCGGAACGAGCGTGGGCGGGTCGCCCGCGCCGTCGAAGAGGTAGAGCCGCGACGCGACGATCCCGGCGAGGCGGGTGCCGTCGGGCGACCAGGACGCGGCCTCGGCGCCGAAGCAGGGCGGCAGGTCGGTCGAGGGGCAGGTGCCGTCGCGCATGAGCTTGAGGCCGGCCGAGTCGCTGCCGACCGCGAGCAGGCCCTGGTCGCTCACGAACGCGACGAGGGCGGGCTCGGGCACCGGCGCGGCCGCGGCGCCGACGGCCGCGACGAGCGCGACCGTGATGACGAGGAGCCGAACCATGTCGCTCTCAAGACGCGAGCGGCGCCGGTTCGCTTGCAGGCAGCCCCGCACGGAAGACCCGCAGCCAGTTTTCGCGGAGGATGGCGTCGAGCCGGTCGCCCGTGTAGCCGCGCCGCTCGAGCGCGGCCACGAGCCCCGGGTAGCCGGCCGGGCCCTCGAGCCCCACGATCGCGGCGCCGGGCTCCATGCCGGGCGGGAAGAGGCCGCCGCGGATCTCGGTCATGCCCTTCGCGCGTGCGAGCTGGCGAATGAAGTCGCCGCCGAGCCCGACGTGCTCGATGCCCATCACCTGCACCGCGTGGTCGACGTGGTCGATGAGGCGCTCGATGGTCGGCCGCTCCGGATCGACGGTGAGCGGCAGCGCCATCATCCCGACGACGCCGCCGCGCGCGGAGACGGCGACCAGCTGCTCGTCGGAGAGGTTTCGCGGCGTGTCGTGGACGGCGCGGCAGCACGCATGGCTCGCGAGCACCGACGCCTCCGGCGCCGCCGCGAGCACGTCGTCGAACGTGCGCGGCGACGCGTGCGAGAGGTCGAGCATCGCGCCGAGCCCCGCCAGGATGTCGACCAGCTCGCGGCCGAGCGCGCTCAGGCCCTCGTCTTCCTCGACGCCGAGCCCGTCGGCGAACGGGTTCCGGTGGTTCCACGTCAGCGAGAACATCCGCGCGCCGAGCCCCCAGTAGGCGTACGCGAGCTGCGGGTCG
>DASTZE010000216.1:0-16017 GCA_035764425.1 Gaiellaceae bacterium | reverse complement strand
ACCCGGGCGACGGGGCGTTCCGCGCAGTCCCGGGCCGGATCGGCACGACGCTCGCCGTGCTCGGCGGCGACGCGTACGGCAAGCGGGTGCTGCGCACGGTGACCGCGTTCCGCGGGGTCGTCCGCCACGGAGACTCCGGCGGCCCGGTGGTCACCAGGGACGGCGCTGTCGCGACCACGGTCTTCGCAGCGCGCGAGGGCAGCGACGCCGGATACGGCGTGCCGACCGGGATCGTCCGCACGGCGCTCGCCCGTGCGCGCGAGCCCGTCTCGACCGGTGGCTGCGCACCCTAGGCGAGCAGTTCGAGCACACGCAGCGGCTTGCGGTAGGGCACCACGAGGTACACGCCGTCGACGCGATCGCGCGCCTCGGCCAGCAGCCGCTTCGCATGCTCCATCCCGACGTCGGCCGCGTCGACACCCGCGTCGCGCAGCGCGTCCTGGAGCGCCTGCGGGACGACGATGCCGGGGAGCTCGTTGTTGAAGCGGAGCGCCAGCCGATAGCTCCAGAGCGGGCAGACGCCGAGCAGGAGTGGCACCGGGCTCGACCCGCCGAGCCGGTCGAGGAACCGGTCGAGGTAGTCGAGATCGAACACGAGCTGGGTCATCGCGTATGCCGCGCCCGCCTCGAGCTTCTGGTGAAAGCGGTCGAGCTCGAGCTCCAGGTCGTCGGCCGACGGGTTCACGGCCACGCCGACGAAAAACGACGTCGGCGCGTCGATCGGGCGCCCGTTCGCGTCCTCGCCGCGGTTCAGCCGCTGCATCAGCCGCGTGAGGCCGATCGAGTCGACCTCGTAGACGCCGCGCGAGCCCGGGTAGTCGCCCACCTCCGGCGGGTCGCCCGTGACGGCCAGGATGTTCCGCACGCCCTCGGCGTGCGCGCCGAACAGCGCCGACTCGAGACCCATCACCGTCAGGTCGCGGGTCGTGAGGTGCGGGATCGTCTCGATGCCGCACGCGCGCTGGATCGCGGCCGACGCGACCACCGCGCTCATCCCGGCGCGTGCGCCCGCGTTGTCGTTCACGTCCACGAACCCGACCTGGCCGGAGTCCTTGAGTGCCTGTGCGGTCTCGATCAGACCGGCGAGGTTCGCGCCGAGCGGCGGGTCGAGCTGGGCCGAGACGATCCACTCGCGCTCGCGCAACGCGCGGGCCAGCTGGGTCTCCTCGCGCTCGCCGCCGAGCGCGACGACCAGCTCGTGCTCGTCCCACACCAGGGGCGTGGCGGGGACGCGCTCCGCCGCCACCGCCGAGCGGATTGCGGCGATCTCGGCCGGCGTCGTGCCGCAGCAGCCGCCGATGATCTTCGCCCCCAGTGAGCGCGCGTATGCCGCGAACTCGGCGAAGTAGTCGGGGTTCGCGTGCGGGTAGATGACGCGGCCGCCCGAGAGGCTCGCCAGGCCGATGTTCGGCAACGCGGCGAGCGGCCGCCCGTCCGATTTCATTTCCTCGAGCGCCGCGAGGGCGGCCAAGAGGCCGGCGCCGTGGTTGGCGCCGAGCGCGGCCACGTCGAGCTCCGCCAGCCGCTCCGCGGCCTCCCGCGCGCCCACGCCGGCGAGGGTCTCGGCCCGCTCGTCGAAGGTGAGCAGTGCGACGATCGGGAGGCTCGACACGTGGCGCACCGCCGCGATGGCGTCGACGAGTTCCTCCAGGTCGTAGAACGTCTCGATCATGAACAGGTCGGCGCCGCGCCCCTCGAGGACGGAAGCCTGCTCGGCGAAGATCTCTCTGCGGATCCGGGATGTCGCCTGCTCGCCGAGCGGTCCGATCGAGCCGCCGATGAAGACGTCGCGCCCCGTGATCTCGCGCGCATCGCGCGCCAGCTTCACCGCCGCCGAGTTGATCCGGTCCAGGTCGTCCTCCAGGAACTGCGCCGCGAGTTTCCTTCGGTTCGCGCCGAACGTGTTCGTCTCGATCAGGTCCGCGCCCGCGTTGATGAAGCTCACGTGGAGCGACACCACCGCGTCGGGGGCGCGCAGATTCGCCTCCTCCGGACAGCGCAGGCGCGGTACCGCGCTCGAGATCAGCGCGCCCATGCCGCCGTCGGCCACGATCACCGGCCCCTCGGCCAGCCTGCGCAGGAACGGCTCGCTCACGCGGCCACTCTAGATATGGCCGTGCGGAATCCCCTGCGCGTGGGGTGGACGCCCCACCGTCCCTGGATCGAGGGTTCCGAGTGAAGTAGGGCGGTCAACCGCGGAAAGGGGATTGGTCAAGCGGCCTATCCCGCAGACGATGCGACCTGTAAGCGTCAGCCCCGATGCGGCGGGGGCGGCGCCGGGGAGGACAGGGAATCGGCCCCGTTGCGGCGGGGGCCGGCACCCGTCAAAGAGTCGAAGAGCTAGGGCGGGCCCAGGGGCGGGGTCCGCCTGGCACTTAGGAGAGGCGGCCTGGCGGACGCCTCTTCATGTCACGGGGGAACCCCTGGTTCACTCACGGGGGAACCCCTGGTTCCCCCGTGGTCCCCCTCCGTGCGGGCGCGGTCTCGCTTCGACAGGTGGACGGAGCCGCCCCTTCGTTGGGTGATTCCGCTGGTGCCTCTCCGTGGCGAGCCTCCCGCCGGGCTGAACCCGGCTCCGGCGGCGGATGGTTGCGGAATCCCTCGATCGAGGGACTCGTGTTCGCGTGCCAACGGCCGATTTGGGTTGACAGCTCCTCAGGACTGACGGCAAAGCGGTCCGGGGACCGGGCGGCGGGGAAACCCGCCGCTCCGTTTTCCTAGGGCCGTGTTTCGTGCAGCAGCCGGCCTTCCATGCCCCCGGCCACGGTGACCACCTGGCCGCTGACGTGGCCTGAGAGCTGGTCCGAGGCAAGCACGACGATCTGGCGCGCCACGTCGTCGGGCGTCGCGACTTTGCGGAGCGCCATGGTGCGCGTGACGCGGTCGAGCGTGGCCTCGTCGAGCGCCTCGCGTGTCATCGGCGATCTCGTCCAGCCGGGGGCGACCACGTTCACCCGTGCGCGAGGCGCAACGCGCACGACCTCGTTCTTCAGGCTGAGCAGCAGCCCGCCGGCGATCGCAGACTTCGCCGCGGCGTAGTCGGCGTGGCCTGCCTCGCCGAAGAGGCCTGCCGTCGAGGCGACCATGACCAGGCTGCCGTGGCCCGAGCGCGCCACCTCGCGCAGGAAGCCGCGCGCCGTCAGGAAGGTGGCGCGCAGGTTCTGCGCGAGTGTCCGCTCCCAGCGCTCGAGCGGGAGCTCCCAGACCGGGACGTCCTCGGTCGGCCAGACGCCCGCGACCGCGGCGCATACGTCCAGGCCGCCGAGCGCGCCGACGGCGCGCGCGAACAGCGCGTCCGTCTCTTCCTGGCTCGTCAGGTCGGCCGCCCCGACCGGCGCGCCGCCGATCCGCGCGGCGACGGCCTCGGCCCGCTCGCGGCCGTGGTGGTAGTGGACGAAGACCCGGGCGCCCTCGGCGGCGAACGCGTCGGCGCACGCCGCGCCAATCCCGCCCGATGCGCCCGTGACGAGGACGCGCTTGCCCGCGAGGCCCGACTCCACGGGCGCGAGCTTACGGTTATCAACCGCCGGGGTTTGGAATCGGCCGTACCCGGGCAGCCCGCTCCCGTGGCCGAAAGGCCACGGGCTCGTTCTGCGGCGCAGCTTGCGCACCCGTGGGTCAGGTGCAGATTCCTCGGCGTCCTCTGGAGGGGCGCGTCGGGGACATGGGGGCGGCGTCGCCGCAGCGCCGCCCCCATCAACTCTTGTCAGCTGCCGATCAGCTCACGCAGGACCCGCCGCTCGGCCCCGAGCTCCGTGAAGGCGGCGTCGAGCCGGCCCTCGCCCAGCTCCGTCAGGCCCAGGTGCACGACGCGCGCGTCGTGGTCGGCCTGCTCGCGCCGCAGGAGACCTGCGCGCTCAGCGCGTTGCACGAGCTCGGTGACGGTGCTCTGCGAGAGCGCGATCCGGTCGACGAGATCGGTCACCGTCGAGCGCTCCGATCCGTCTGGCGTGCCCTTGATCAGCACGAGCAGCTGGTACTGGTTCGGCGTCAGGCCGTGGCGCCGGGCGACCTCCTCGCTGCGCCGCATGAAGTGCCGCAGCGCGCTCCGCAGCTCGGCCGCCTCCTGGTAGGTGTCCATCCTGGGACGGGCCACGTGCGCACTATGACGTGCCGCCCGGCGCGCGGCGGCGCGTGGTGCAGTCGCTGACGGCAGCCGTCTAGCCGTTCGCCAGGAGCTCGGTCGGCACGCGGAGCGCGGCCGCCTTCTTGCCGTCGGCCAGCACGCGGGTCAGTGTCTGGACCTGTGGCAGCTCCCGGAGCTCGGCCAGGTTCCGCCCGGTCAGGCGGACGGCGTCGCGCTCGGAGATGATCGTGAATGCCGGGGGGTCGTTTGCGCGCCGCATGGCGTTTGTATCGGCAGCAACACGGCCGAAAACGACCCTCTTCGGTGACTGGCATCCTGGCCGCATGGAAGCGAGCCTCGCGATTCGCCTCCGCGGCGTTGTCAAGCGGTACGGACCGATCACCGCCGTCGACGGGCTCGACCTCGACGTGCCGGCCGGCACGTGCGTCGGCCTGCTTGGGCCCAACGGCGCCGGCAAGTCGACCACCATGCGCCTGCTGACGGCGCAGTCGATCCCCGATGAGGGCGAGCTGGAGGTCCTCGGCTTTCGGCTGCCGGACGAGTCGAAGCAGGCCCGCGCCCGGCTCGGCGTGACGCCCCAGCTCGACAACCTCGACGTGACGCTGACCGTCGAGCAGAACCTGCTCGTCTTCTCCCACCTGTACCGGATCCCGCGGAACGAGCGGGACCACGCGATCGAGCGCGCACTCCAGATCGCGAACCTCACCGAGCGGCGGGACACGCGCGTCGACACGCTCTCGGGCGGGATGCGCCGCAGGCTGCTCATCGCCCGGGCGCTCGTCCACCGGCCCCAGCTCGTGCTGCTCGACGAGCCGACCGTCGGGCTCGACCCGCAGGTCCGCCAGGAGCTCTGGGCGCTCGTCGACGCGCTGCGCGCGGAGGGGACGACGCTGCTCATGTCGACGCACTACATCGAGGAGGCGCAGCGTCTCGCCGACACCGTCCTGATCATGTCCCACGGCAAGGCCGTTGCTGCCGGCGCTCCGGCCGACCTGGTCGCGGAGCATGCCGGCCGCGAGGCCGTCGAGGTGTACGGCCCGCCGGCCCGGCTCGCCGAAGTCGAGGCGGAGGCGGCCGCGGCCGGGTTGCGCACGCGCCGCACGGGCACGAGCGTGGCCGTGCTGGGCGTCGACGGGAACGCGCCCCGGGGCGAGCGGCGGCCGGCGAACCTCGAGGACGTCTTCGTCCTGCTCACCGGGGAGCAGATCGACTGATGGCCGCCGTCGAGCGGGAGCGGCTCGGCCGGCTCGAGCGGCCGGCGATCGCCGGCGTGCTCGTGCGCGAGGTGATCAACTTCTCGTCCTACTGGCGCTCGGCGACCTTCTCGTCGACCGTCGAGCCGACCATCTACCTGCTCGCCTTCGGGCTCGGCTTCGGGTCGCTCGTCAGCAAGGTGAGCGGCTACGACTACGTGCTCTTCATCGGCACCGGGACGGTCGCGACCGCCGTCCTGTTCTCGAGCGCCTTCCCGGCCATGTTCGGGACATTCGTGAAGTACAAGTTCCAGCGCACGTACGACGCGATCCTCGCGGCGCCAGTCGACACCGAGGAGCTCGTCACGGCCGAGGCGCTCTGGATCGCCGCGCGCGCCGGCGTGTACGGCTGCGTGCCGCTCATCGTCTCGGTCTTCTTCGGGCTCGACCCCCAACCGACGATGCTGCTCGTCCCGTTCATCGGCTTCCTCTGCGGCTACGGCTGGGCCTGCTTCGGGATCGCGATCGCCGGCTTCGCCAACTCGATCGAGAACTTCAGCTACATCATCAGCGCCGTCCTGACGCCGCTGTTCCTCGTGGCCGGCACGTTCTTCCCGATCACGGGCCTGCCCGACTGGCTCCAGTGGCTCGCGGCGATCAACCCGCTCCACCAGTGCGTGGTGCTCGTCCGGAGCGCCGCGTTCAACTCCTACGGCTGGCACGACCTGCTGCGGGTGCTCTACCTGATCGGGTTCGGGCTGCTGATGTGGCGGATCGCCATCACGGCGATGACGCGCAAGCTGATCGATTAGGACGCGACGACGTTCACGGCCCGCGCCGCGACCACGAGGATCGCGATGACGGAGAGCGCGGACTCGAGCGTCATCAGCACCTTGGCCCAGCGCGTCAGCGGCATCGCATCGGTCGGGCTGAAGGCGATCGCGTTCGTGAAGGCGACGTACGTGTAGTCCTCGAGCCGCGGGTACCAGGTGGACGACGCGAGCTGGGGGTTCTCGTCCTGCGGGAACTGGAAGTCGCGCAGCGCTCGCTGGTGCAGAGCGCGTTCAACGGGGCCGCCGCCGTCGAGTGTCCAGTACCAGAGCCCAAAGACGATCACGTTCGTGAACCAGACGACGACCGCGGTCGCGAACAGCTGGCCGCCGTGGAGCTGCTGCGTCAGCAGCGAGTAGACGACGACGGCCAGACCGATGGCGGTGCCGAGCACGACGAGGACGAAGAGGCCCTGAAGGCTGCGGTGCACCCGAACGTGGTCGTCCATGCGCGCGCTGAAGAAGATGAAGCCGAGCAGGGCGAGCTCCGGGACGCAGAGCACCAGCCAGAGCCAGCCGCCGATGGTGTCGCCGCGGAGGTGCCAGTGCTCGTGGATGCTGACGGTCCCGAGCGCTACCAGCAGGCCAAGGGCGACGAGCAGGAAGAACGACGCCTCGACCCGCGCCTCATGGCGTGCTTCTGCCAGCTCCGTGCGTGCCATGCGGCGAAGTTCGGCGGGGGCTGGCGGCGCCCTTCAGGCGCGCGTGGCCCCGAGGAAGGCGGCGAGCGCGTCCAGCGCGTCGTCCAGCCGCGAGGTGTCGCCCCAGGCGCCGAGCAGATGGAGGGTGTTGGTGCGGCGGTCGAGGCGCGGCTCGGCGCGCCCCGCGACGTTGTCGCCGACCAGGAGGGGGAGCACGTAGTAGCCGTACTCGCGGTTCGCGGCGGGGACGTACATCTCGAGCCGGTAGCGGAACCCCCAGAGGGCCTCTGCGCGGTCGCGGTTCTGCACGAGCCGGTCGAACGGTGACAGCAGCGTGGCGCGGTCGGGCACCGGACCGTCGACCGCGTCCGGATGGGCGCGCCACTTGCCGTGCTCCCGCCGGACGCCGAGCGCCCGGTAGCGCCGCTCGGCGAGCGCCCGCTGGGCGGCCTTGAGCGGCACGGTCTCGGTCGCCGGCCATACCCTGTCGGCGAGGTCCCACAGCCGCTGCCCGGTGCGCCGGCCCGCGACCGCGACCTCGCCGTACGACTCCAGCGCCTCCAGCATGCGGGCGGTGAAGCGGTTGCCGTACCAGCGGTGGTCGTCGCGTCCGCGGCGCCGAGCCACGTGGTCCTCGAGCTCGCGCGAGAGCAGCGGGCCCTCGCGCTCCAGCTCGCGGAGGACGTAACGGCGGAAGCCGGGGTGCTCGCGGACGAACTCGCGGCGCCAGCGCTGGTGCGAGTAGCGCGTGGCGCGCCGGTTCTCCCGCATCATCGCCCGAAGGAGCGGCAGCGTCTCGACGGGCCAGATGTACGCGTGCCACTCGAACAGCAGGCGGTCCTCCCACAGCAGCCGGTCGAGCTCGGCGGTATCGAAGCGCCCGAGCCGGCTGAACAGCACCAGGTGCTGCGGCGTGGCGACGGTGGCGACCGGGTCGAGCTGGAGCGCGCCGAGATGCCGCACCGTGTCGAGGACGCCCGTCGCCGAGCCGTCGAGCAGCTGCGCCCGGACGGCGATGCGCCGCGCCGTCGCCTCGTCGACCTGAGGGTGGCTCGGGCTCGCCTGCAGGTCGTCCCACACGGGTGGATTCTCACCGGCGGGAAGAATTGAGGCGATGGACGAGGGTCTGATCCTGCTGCTCTTCGGCGCCGTGCTCGCCGCGAGCGTGCTCGTGGCGCTGCTCGCGTCGAGCAAGGGCGTGCCCTCACTGGTCGCGTTCCTGGGCGTCGGGATGCTGCTCGGCTCGGACGGCCTGGGCGGGATCGAGTTCGACGATGCCGACCTCGCCCGCACGGTCGGCGTCGCCGGGCTGGCCGCCATCCTGTACGAGGGCGGCCTGTCGACGTCGTGGCGGCGGCTGCGCGAGGTGGTCGTGCCCGCGGCGCTGCTCAGCACCGTCGGCGTGGTCGTCACGGCGGTGCTGACCGGCCTGGCCGCGCACGCCGTCCTGGACCTCACGTGGCTCGAGTCCGTGCTGCTCGGCGCGGTCGTCGCGTCGACCGATGCCGCGGCCGTCTTCGCGACGCTTCGCTTCACCTCCATCCGCCGGCGGATCGCGCGGACGCTCGAGGCCGAGACCGGCGGCAACGACCCGATGGCGGTCGCGCTGACCGTCGGGCTGATCGCGTGGATCGAGCACTCGGACTACGGCTTGCCGGACCTTGCGCTCGAGGTGGTGCGCGAGCTGGGTGTGGGTCTGCTCGTCGGTCTCGCGCTCGGCGTCGCGGCGACGAGGGTCTTCTCCGGCATCCCGCGGTCGATCGGCGCGTTCGTGCCGGTCGCGTCGGTGGCGACGGCCGCGCTGGCCTTCGGGGTCGCCGACGTGGCCGGCGGGAGCGGCTTCCTCTCCGTCTACCTCGTCGGGCTCGCCGTCGGCAGTACGCCGTCGCGGTACCGGCGGCAGCTTGTCGCCTTCCACGAGGGGCTTGCCTTCCTGGCGCAGGTGGCGATGTTCGTCGTGCTCGGTCTGCTCGTCTTCCCGCGCGACCTGCCGGAGGTCGCCGTCGCGGGCCTGCTGCTGGCCGCCCTGCTCGCGTTCGTCATCCGCCCGGCCGCGGTCTGGGCGTCGACGGCGTTCAGCGACTTCACGAACCGCGAGCGTGCCGTGATCGGCTGGGCCGGGCTGCGGGGCGCGGTGCCGATCGTGCTCGGGACCTTCGTGCTCTCGTCGCACGTGGCCGCGCGCGAGACGATCTTCAACGCCGTCTTCTTCGTCGTGGTCGTCTCGGCCTTGCTCCAGGGCACGACGCTCGAGCGCGTCGCCGGCCGGCTCGGCGTGACGACGGCGGCGCCGCCCGTCCTCGAGCCGCCCCTCGCGGTCGACGGCCTCGGCACGCTCGACCTCGTCGACTTCGCGGTCTCGGGCGATCACGCGATCGCCGGGTCGGCGGTGCGGGAGCTCGGCCTGCCGCGCAGTGCCCTCGTGGCCGTGATCAGCCGGGGCGGCGAGCAGGTTCCTCCGCGCGGGAGCACCAGGGTCGAGTCCGGTGACCGGCTCTTCGTGCTGCTGCCGCGCACGAAGCGGGCGGATCTGGAGGACGTCTTCGCGCGGTGGCGCCGGCGCGTCTGAAGGCGATTCGGCCGGGCGACGCGAGAGAACGGCGAGATGCGGGGGAGGGGCATTCGCCGAGCGCGACCGCCCGACCGAATTCACGGTAGCGGCTCTACGGCTGTCTGTGTAATAGGCCGCCGTTGGTAGTTCCCGCGGGTCGGGGATCACGTGGAGGACGGGCAGATCGAAGCGCGACCGGGCCCGCTCCACGACCGAGCGGTGGAGCCTGCGCGCGCCCCGCTCGGGGCCGGTTGCGATCACGAGCTCGTCGGCGGGGAACGCGGGCAGCGTGTCCGCGACCGCCTGCAGCGGGTCGGCGTCGCCGACCACGCCCTCGGCCCGCACGCCCTGCTCGCGCAGGCGCCCGAGGCAGCGGTTGAGCCGGGCCTCCGCGGCCGCGCGCGCGCCATCCTCGTCGGACGTCCAGCGGCGCAGCCGGGAGTTGAGCGCCGGGGCGACGACGAGAACCTGGTCGGCGCCGCGGGCGCGGGCCCGCAGCGTGCGGGGGAGGGAGTCCGCGTCGGCGGCGTCGCCGGCGACGAGGAGGATGCGGCGTGGGTGGGTGCGTAGGGTCATCGTGGCTCTCCTGGTTGCGGTGGCAGTGCGTCCATGAGACCGCGCGCAGCTGAGAAGCGGGTGAGATCCGGCTGACAGTCGGCTGAACGCGGCCTACACCGAGGCCGCGTGCTTCACGCGCGGCTGCGGGTGCAGCGTCGACTCCTCGGGCGCGCGCGTGGTCGGCTCGAGCGCGACGTTCTCGAGGCGCAGAGCCTCGCGCTCGATCATCGCGAGCAGCTCGTCGCGACCGTCGTCGTCGAGTGGCAGCGTGCGGAGCGCGGAGACGCCGCCGCGGATCGCGGTCAGCGGGTTGGCAAGCCGGTGGCGGGCGAGCCGGCGGTAGTCCGCGAGCGCCCGCGCGTACTCCTGCTCCCGGTAGCGAGCGGCGTCCTGCGCGAGCAGCAGGCCGCGGATCGTCCGGTCGAAGCCGACGATCAGCAGCACGAGGGCCATGACGAGGAGGGCGTCGACCGGCTCCGCCAGCGAGTCGACGCGGCGCCCGGCCGCGGTCTCGGCCAGTCTCGTGACGCCGCGCAGAGCGAAGAACACGGTGAGGACGCCGAGCCAGGGGAACTCGCGGCCGAGGCGGCCCAGGCGCCGCCCGATCGCGAGCGCCAGCGCCACCTGGAGGATGCCCACGGCGTACGCGAACGTCGCGCCCGTCATGCGATCGAGTCTGGCACGCGTCTATGAACGTTCTTTGTGAATTTCGTTGGCGCCCCATGGCAGGCTGAAGGGCATGCCCATGCAGGCCGAGAAGGGCGAGGCGTTCGCGGCGCTCCACCGCGGCGAGCCGTTCGTGATCCCGAACCCGTGGGACGGCGGCTCGGCGCGGCTGCTCGCGCAGCTCGGATTCCAGGCGCTCGCGACGACGAGCTCCGGCTTCGCGTTCACGCTCGGGCGCCCCGACGGCGGCGCGACCCTCCCCGACGTGGTCGCGCACGTCGCGCTCCTCGACGGCGCCACGCCGCTACCGGTCTCGGTCGACCTCGAGAACGGCTACGGGGCGGAGCCCGAGGCCGCCGCGGGTGCGATCGCCGCCGTCGCCGAGGCCGGGGCCGTCGGCGGCTCGATCGAAGACTGGGACCCCGACGGTCATCTCTATGACCCGCAGCACGCCGTGGAGCGGGTCGCTGCTGCCGCCGACGCCGCGCGGGCGCTCCCGTTCCGCTTCACCCTCACGGCCCGCGCGGAGAACCACATCCGCGGCAATCCGGACCTCGAGGACACGATCGCCCGGCTGCAGGCGTTCGAGGCGGCGGGCGCCGACGTGCTCTACGCGCCGGGGCTCGTCACCACCGACGAGATCCGCGCGGTGTGCGCGGCGGTCGCCAAGCCGGTCAACGTCCTGGCGACGCGACAGCTGACCTTCGCAGAGATCGCGGGAGCGGGCGCCCAGCGGGTCAGCGTCGGCGGCGCCCTCACCTGGACGGCCGCGAATGCGCTCGTCGAGGCGGCGGTGGCGATCCGCGACCGCGGCGACTTCTCGCTGCTCGGCGTTTCGCCCCGTCCGGACGATGGGGCGTCGGCCGAGTCGCGCTGAAATGCAGGGGGAAATCGTGGCCACCAAGGTCGTCCCCCATCTCACGCGCGCCGAGCGGGAGGCGCGCGGCAAGGCCGCGCGCGCCGAGGTTCCGCGCAGCTCGCACGCTGCGTTCGAGCCGGCCGCGGGCCGTCCCGACCCCGTGGAGCTGCTCGAGGAGCAGGCCGAGAGCCGGGTCCCGGAGCTCGTCCCGATCCGTTACGGCCGCATGCTCGTCTCCCCGTTCGCCTTCTACCGCGGCGGCGCCCTGATCATGGCCTCCGACCTGGCGGCTGCCCCGCGGTCGGGGCTCACGGTTCAGCTCTGCGGCGACGCGCACCTGTCGAACTTCGGTGCGTTCGGCTCGCCCGAGCGGCGCCTGGTCTTCGACATCAACGACTTCGACGAGACGCTGCCGGGGCCGTGGGAATGGGACGTGAAGCGGCTCGTCGCAAGCTTTGCGGTGGCCGGGCGCGAGAACGGCCTCTCCGAGGCCGACCGGCGCACCGTGGTCCTGGCCGCCGTGCGCGCCTACCGGGAGGCGATGCGCACCTTCGCCTCGATGCGCAACCTCGCCGTCTGGTACGCGTACATGGACATCGACGCCGCGATCGCCGAGTTCGGCAGCCAGGCGGGCGCAAAGCAGGTGAAGCGTGCGAGCGCCGCCGCCGCCAAGGCGCGGACCCGGGACAGCATGCAGGCGTTCTCGAAGCTGACCCGCATTGTCGACGGCGAGCCGCGCATCGTAGGCGACCCGCCCCTGATCGTCCCGTTGCGCGACCTTGCCGACGACGCCCTCCGGGAGAACCTCTCCCAGGAGATGCGCGAGATCCTGCGCTCCTACCGGAGCACACTCCAGAACGACCGGCGTCAGCTGCTCGAGCAGTTCCGGTACGTCGACGCAGCGCGCAAGGTGGTCGGCGTCGGCAGCGTCGGGACGCGCGCGTGGATCGTGCTCATGATGGGTGTCGACGGGGGTGACCCGCTCTTCCTCCAGGCCAAGGAGGCGCAGCCTTCCGTGCTGTCCTGGTTCCTGGGCAAGAGCCGCTACGCGAACGAGGGCGAGCGGGTCGTTCGGGGACAGCGGCTGATGCAGGCCGCGAGCGACATCTTCCTGGGCTGGCACCGGGCGGTGCGGACGCTCGACGGCGTGGAGCGCGACTTCTATATCCGGCAGCTTCGCGACTGGAAGGCCTCGGCCGACGTCCAGACGATGGCTCCACGAGGCCTCGCGATCTACGCGCGTCTCTGCGGCTGGACGCTCGCCCGCGCGCACGCGCGTTCGGGTGACCGCGTCGCCATCGGCGCCTACCTCGGCGCGGGGGACGTCTTCGACCGCGCGCTGGCGGAGTTCGCCGAGCGCTACGCCGACCAGAACGAGCAGGACTACCGCTTGCTGCGGCAGGCGGTCGACGACGGCCGGCTGCAGGCCGTCGCAGCCTGACAGGCTTGCGAAGGGTCATCCCGACGGGATGACGTGCCGTCCGGGGCGGTCCCGGATACTTGTCGCTGGACCCCTCGCAAAGGAGCCTTGATGCTTGCAGCGGATTACCCGTTCCTCGACGTCCTCTGGACGATGTTCATCTTCTTCCTCTGGATTATCTGGTTCTGGCTGCTGTTCACCGTCTTCCTGGACGTGTTCCGGCGGCACGACATCGGCGGCGGGAAGAAGGCGCTGTGGCTGATATTCGTGATCATCCTGCCGTTCCTCGGCGTCTTCATCTACATCATCGCCGAGAACGACGGGATGACGCAGCGCAACCTCGAGCGGGCGCAGGCGCAGAAGGCCCAGTTCGACGAGTACGTGAAGTCGACTGCCGGCGGCGGCTCGGCCGCGGAGATCGAGACCGCGAAGCAGCTGCTCGACAGCGGCGCCATCTCGCAGGCCGAGTACGACCAGCTCAAGGCCAAGGCGCTCGGCACCGCCTGAGACTCGTCTGATTCGAACCTGAATGCGGGGCGCCGAAAGGCGCCCCGCGTCGTTACGGTTGCCGGCGATGCGAGGGGTCGTGGCGAACGAGCGACTGACCGCCACCGTCGCCACCGTGCTCCTCGTGCTGCTTGCGGTCGAGGGCGCCACGCTGCTCGACATGCGGCGGTACCTGTCCGTGCACGCCTTCGTGGGCATCCTGCTCATCCCGGTCGTGGCACTGAAGCTGACGACGACCGGCTGGCGGATGCTGCGCTACTACCTCGGCGCCGACGAGTACGTGCAGCGGGGGCCGCCGCACATCATCCTGCGCGCGCTCGTGGCGCCGGTCGTCGTCGTCTCGACCGTCTTCCTTTTCGCCACGGGCGTTGCGCTGCTCGTGCTCGATGAGACACACGGACAGGTCGTCCGCATCCACCAGGCGAGCTTCATCGTCTGGGTCGGCGCCATGTCGATCCACGTCCTGACTCGGCTGCCGCGCCTGTCGGCGGCGTGGCGGCGGGTGCCGGGCCGCAGCATGCGGCTCGGCCTCGTCGGCGGCACGCTCGCGGCCGGGCTCGTGCTCGCGGTCGCCGTCCTGCCGGCGGTCGACCAGCTCCAGGACACGATGACCGCGCACGCCGGGTTCGACGACCGCTAGCCGTTTCCGCGAACATCGGGCGCGTGAACTGGAAGCGCCTCGCGCTGATCGCCGTCGGCATCGCAGCCGTCGCCGGCACGTTCGTCTTCTTCCTGCCGTCGCTGGCGTCGTACGCGGATGTCTGGGACGTCGTCCAGACGCTTTCCTGGCAGTGGATCGTCGCGCTGCTCGCGGCCACGGCGCTCAACATCGCCACGTTTGCGCCGCCGTGGATGGTCGTGCTGCCGGGACTGCGCTTCTGGCCGGCGCTCGAGGTCACCCAGGCATCGACGGCGCTTTCGATCGTGCTGCCCGCGGGCACGGCGGCAGGGATCGCCGGCTCCTACGGGATCCTGCGCAGCTGGGGCTTCGACAGCCGGGGTGTCGCCCGCGGGATCACGCTGGTGAGCCTCTGGAACCAGTTTTGCAACCTGCTCTGGCCGATCCTGGCCGTGTTCCTGCTGACCGCGTTCGGCGAGCAGGCGGCGTTCCTCGCCACCGCCGCGTTCATCGGCGTCGCCATGCTCGGGATCCTCGTCGCCGGCTTCACGGTCGTCATGGTCAGCGACAGTCTCGCCTACGACATCGGCGAGCTGGCCGCCCGCGTCGCCAACTGGTTCAGGCGCAAGATCCGGCGCGGCCCGGTCGCGTGGGGCGGGCCGAGCTTCGAGCGCTTCCGCGACGAGACGGGCGACCTGCTCCGCCGCCGCTGGGCGGCCCTGACCGCGGCGTCGCTCGCCGGCCACCTCACCGTGTTCCTCGTGCTGCTCACCTCGCTGCGTGCGCTCGACGTGCCCGCGTCACAGGTCAACTTCGAGGAGGCGTTCGCGGCCTGGGCGTTCGTCCGCCTGATCGGCACGATCCCGATCACACCGGGCGACGTCGGCATCGTCGAGTTCGGGCTGACCACCGCGCTGATCGCCTTCGGCGGCAACAACGCCGGGGTCGTAGCCGCCGTGCTCGTCT
The DNA here is from genome assembly GCA_035764425.1 of Gaiellaceae bacterium. Taxonomy (GTDB): domain Bacteria; phylum Actinomycetota; class Thermoleophilia; order Gaiellales; family Gaiellaceae; genus JACVRM01. The sequence goes on along the minus strand of DASTZE010000216.1, from coordinate 1,120 downwards.
ACCGCTTCCTGACGATCGTGCCGACGCTGCTGCTGGGGCTGATCACCGCCGGAACCTGGCGCCGGCACCGGCCGGAGCCCGAGCCGCCCGCGGACGGCGGCGAGCTGACCCCAGAGCCGGAGTAGGGTCGGACCAGGGTGTTTCCGGATTGTCCCGGGGTGGGGTCGAGCGGCACGCTCGGGGCATGAGCGAACACATCACACATACCCCAAGCATTCGCCGGCTCGAGCGCCCCGAGGACGACCGGATCATCGCCGGCGTCGCCGCGGGCCTCGGCCGGTACTTCGACCTCACCCCGACCGTCTTCCGCCTTGCCTTCGTCGTGCTGACACTGCTCGGCGGCGTCGGGATCCTCATCTACGTGGCCGCCGTGCTCGTCATGCCGAAGGAAGGCGAGGACGCCTCGATCTTCGAGCGCGCGCTCGCCGACCGGCGGCAGCATCCGGGCCGACTGGTGGGGCTCGGCCTGGTCGCGCTCGCGATCCTGATCGTCCTCTCGCACGTCGGCACCTGGCCGAGCGCGGGCACGGCCTGGGTCATAGCGATCGTCGGCCTGGTCGTTCTACTCGTCACCGGCGAGGGCCGGCCGCGCAAGCTGGCCATCGCCGGGCTGAGCGTCATCGTGGTGCTCGTCGTCGCTGCCGCGATCGCCATTGCGACGGCGTTCGCCTGGTTCGACGTCTCGCTGGGCGACGGCGTCGGCGACCACTCGTATTCGCCGGCCACGCTCGCGGATGTCAAGCCCGAGTACAAGCTCGGCATCGGCAACCTCAAGGTGGACCTGTCGTCCGTCGAGGGGCCGGCGACCGTACAGGCGAGCGTCGGCATCGGCGAGCTGCGGGTCATCGTCCCGAACGGCGTCCCCGTCGCTGTGGACGCGAAGGTCAAGGCCGGCTCGATCTCGGCGCTCGGCCGCGAGGACGACGGGCGCAACGCCCGCGTGATCACGGTCGGCGGGCGCATGCACATCACCGCCCGGGTCGGCGCCGGCCACATCGACGTCGTCCGCGCCGAATGAGCTCGATCCCGGCGCTCCCGTTCCACCGGAGCGAGAGCGATCGCGTCGTCGCCGGCGTCTGCGGTGGCATCGCCGCGGCCCTCGGCGTCGACGCGACGCTCG
>DASTZE010000215.1:0-13726 GCA_035764425.1 Gaiellaceae bacterium | reverse complement strand
CCGACCCAGATGTGGCAGGACTTCGACCGGGAGATCATCGAGCGGGAGCTCGGCTATGCGGAGGCGCTCGGCCTCAACAGCATCCGGGTCTTTCTCCAGTACCTCGTCTACGAGCACGACGATGCCGCGTTTCGCGAGCGCTTTGCGGAGCTGCTGCGCTTGGCCGGGGAGAAGAGGCTCTCGGTCATGCCGGTGTTCTTCGACGACTGCTGGCTGCCGGAGCCGGTGCTCGGCGACCAGGCGCCGGAGCCGCGCCCCGGCCGGCACAACCCGTACTGGCAGGCATCGCCGGGCTCGACCCGGCTCGGGCTCGAGTTTCGACCCGCGCTCGAGCGCTACGTCGACGACCTGCTCGGCACGTTCGGCGACGACCGTCGGATCGTCGCGTGGGACCTCTACAACGAGCCGCTGAACCGGGAGGCGAGCCTCGCGCTCGTGCGCGACGTGTTCGATTGGGCGCGCCGAGCGAAACCGCGGCAGCCGCTCACTGCATGCTGGGGCGGCACGCTCCTCTCGGACTTCACCTCGATCCACTTTTACGTGAGCCCTCTGCGTGAGCCGGAGGAAGCGCGGCGGACGATCGAGGCGGCCGCGTCCTATGGCCGCCCCGTCGTAGCGACCGAGGCGCTCGGCCGCCCGGATCACGGCCAGGTGCACGAGGTGCTGCCGCTCTTCGCGCGGCACGGGATCGGCTGGTACCTCTGGGAGCTGATGATCGGCGCCGACCAGACGCGCTATCAGTGGCCGGGCGAGCTGCCGCGCGACGACGTCGTCTTCCAGGGCCTGCTCTACCCCGACGGCACTCCCTACCGGATCGACGAGACCGACTTGATCCGTGCGCAGGCGGGCTAGCCGACCGGCTCCGCCGCTGCCGCACCAGCTACAAGATCTTCGACAGGAACTGCCGCGTCCGCTCCTCCGCGGGAGCGGTGAAGAAGTGCTCGGGCGTGCCCTCCTCGATGATCATCCCGTCGTCCATCATCAGCACGCGGTCGGCAACCTCGCGGGCGAAGCCCATCTCGTGGGTGACGACGATCATCGTCATGCCCATCTCCTTCGCGAGCGCGCGCATGACGCCGAGGACGTCACCGACGAGCTCCGGGTCGAGCGCCGAGGTCGGCTCGTCGAAGAGCATCAGGCTCGGGTGCATGGCCAGCGCGCGGGCGATCGCGACCCGCTGCTGCTGGCCGCCCGACAGCTGCGAGGGGTAGTTCTCGATCTTGTCCGAGAGGCCGACCTGGTCGAGCAGCGCGCGTCCCTCCGCCGTCGCCTGCCCCTTCGGCACCTTCAGCACGCGGATCGGCGCCTCAACCACGTTCTCGAGCGCCGTCATGTGCCCGAAGAGGTTGAAACGCTGGAAGACCATGCCGATCTTCGCGCGCTCGCGCGCGATCTCGTTCTCGCGGAGCTCGTAGAGCTTGTCGCCCGCCTGCCGGTAGCCGACGAGCACGCCGTCGACGGACAGGCGGCCCGCGTCGATCTTCTCGAGGTGGTTGATACAGCGCAGGAAGGTGGACTTCCCCGACCCGGACGGGCCGATGATGCAGATCACCTCGCCGTTCGAGACCTCGAGCGAGACGCCCTTCAGCACCTCGAGGCGGGCGAAGCGCTTGTGGACCTCCTCGGCCTTGACCTTCGGCGTGGTCATGGGACGTCCGGGTGGAAGCGCAGGTAGCGGCGGATACGTTGGAACGGCGTCTCTGGCTGGTTCCGCGTCGCGCCGCGGCCGAAGTGGCGCTCCACGTAGTACTGGCCGGTCATGAGGATGCTCGTGATGATCAGGTACCAGATGCTCGCCACGATCAGCAGCGGGATGGTCTGGTAGTTGACCGCGTAGATCTGCTGGACCGTGTAGAGCAGCTCGGACACCGCGATGACGCTGACCAGCGACGTCGTCTTCAGCATCGAGATCGTCTCGTTGCCGGTCGGCGGCACGATCACCCGCATCGCCTGTGGGAGCACGATCCGGCGCATCGTCAGCAACCGGGACATGCCGAGGCTCTGCGCGGCCTCGGTCTGCCCCTCGTCCACCGAGATGATCCCGGCCCGCACGATCTCCGCCATGTACGCCGCCTCGTTCAGGCCCAGCGCGAGAACGCCGGCCCAGAACACCGTGATCACCGAGTTCGAGTCGAGGCTGGTGAACGACGGCCCCAGCGGGATGCCGATGTGGATCTGTGGGTACAGCGCGGCGATGTTGCCCCAGAACAGGATCTGCACGAGCACGGGCGTCGCCCGGAAGAACCAGACATAGACGAAGCTCGCCCCCGACACGAGCGGGTTCGGCGAGAGCCGCATGACGGCCAGGACGACGCCCAGCGCAATCCCGATCGCCATCGAGAGGACGGTCAGCTCGATCGTGACGACGAGCCCGTCCAGCACGCGCCGCGAAAACAGCCAGTCGCCGACGATGCTCCACTCGAAGTTCGGGTTGGTGGCGATCGACCACCCGGCGGCGACGGCCAGGTAGACGATCAGCGCAGCGGCGATCCACCGCCCGTAGTGACGGACGGGGATCGCCTTGATCTCGTCGGGCGGGACGGAGCTCTGCGGCCGGTCTACCGTCGTCGCCATCGCGGCGTCACATCAGCTGACGGCGCCGTTGATCTTCGGGTTGGTGATCGCACCCGACGAGATGCCCCACTTCTTCAGCACGGCGGTGTAGGTGCCGTCTGCCATGGACTTCTTCACCGCCGCGAGCATCGCAGGTGCAAGGCCGCTGTTCTTCGGGAGCGCGATGCCGTAGGGCGCGGTGGCGAACTTGGCGCCGGTCGACTCGAACTTGCCGTTCGACTGCTTGACGATCTCGGCGACGACCGGCGAGTCGGCCATCCCGACCTCGGACCGCCCGGAGGAGACCGACAGGTTGGCGGCGTTCTGGTCCGGATAGGAGTTCACTGTGACGGCCGGCTTGCCGGCCTTGCGGCACTTCACGGACTGCTCCTTCGAAGCGCTCTCCTGCGTCGTGCCGCGCTCGACGCCGACCGAATGGCCGCACAGGTCGGCGAGCGAGTTGATCGTCGGCCCACCCGTCTTGACGTAGAACGACGTGCCGGCGGAGAAGTACGTGACGAAGTCGATGACGGCCTCGCGCTCCTTGTTGTCCGTCATCGCGGACATGGCGAGGTCGTACTTCACCGAGTTCTTGAGCCCGGGGATGATCCCGTCGAAGCTCGCCTTGACGACGTGCACCTTCAGGCCGAGCTCCTTGAAGAAGGCGTTCGCCAGGTCGACATCGGCGCCCTCGATCGTCTTGCCGTCGGCGGCGATGGACTCCATCGGCGGGTAGGTCGGGTCGGTCCCCAGCGTCAGCTCTCCCTTCGCCTTGAGCTTGGCGGGGACGAGGGACGCCGGATCGCTCGCGGACCCGGAGGTGGTCGTCGTGGTCGTCGTAGAGGTCGTGTTGTTGGACCCGCCACCACCGCAGCCGGCGGCGACGAGCACGAGTGACAGGGCAAGCAGTGCAAAGACGGAACGCATTCAGACCTCCGGGGCGAGGGAAGAGTTGGCGGGAAATCCTAGTCGCCCGCACATGGAAATTGCGTGAACCGGGAATGGCGAGCGGCGTTGCGTAGTTCTCTCGGACGAGAGCCGTCATTTCGAGACGAGGAGGCCCCATGAGCGTGACCGACGAGCTACTCGGCAACGCCGACCGCTACGCACAGCAGTTCGACAAGGGCGACCTACCGCTTCCGCCCGCCAAGAAGGTCGCAGTCGTGGCCTGCATGGACGCGCGCCTCGACCCCCAGAAGGTGCTCGGCCTCGGCGAGGGCGACGCGCACGTGATCCGCAATGCGGGCGGCGTCGTCACCGACGACGAGATCCGCTCGCTGGCGATCTCGCAGACGCTGCTCGGGACGGACGAGATCATCCTCATCCACCACACCGACTGCGGGATGCTCACGTTCACCGACGAGCAGTTCAGCGACAAGCTCGAGTCCGAGACGGGCACGCGCCCGGAATGGAACGCGAACTGCTTCGACGACCTCGAGGGCGACGTCCGCGAGTCGATCGCCAAGATCCGCTCGAGCCCGTTCATCCCCAACAAGGACTCCATCCGCGGCTTCGTCTACGACGTGAAGACGGGCCGCCTGGACGAGATCGAGTACTAACCCGTATTGCGAAGCGCTGCCGCGATCCCGGCGATCGAGCGGAGCAGCGGGCGCCGCACGCGCTCGCGCTCCGCGTCGCCCGCCGCCGCCCGGTAGCGGCGCAGCAGGTCGACCTGGATCGCATTCATCGGGTCGACGTACGGGTTGCGCAGCCGGATCGCGCGCTGGATGACGCGGTGCCGGTCGAGGAGCTCGCGCGCCTCGACGATGTCGAGCACGACGGCCACGGTCCGCTCGTGCTCCTCGGCGATCGGCCCGAAGAGACGCGGGTCGTCGACCAGCTCGAGGTACGCCGCCGAGATGCCGAGGCTCGACTTGGCCAGCGTCATCTCCAGGTTCTCGACCAGCGACCGGAAGAACGGCCAGCCGCGGTAGAGCCGCCGGAGCTCGTCGCGATCGGCCGTCGCGAAAGCGGCGCCGCACCCGTACCAGGCCGGGAGCAGGCAGCGGTTCTGCGTCCAGGCGAACACCCACGGGATGGCGCGGATCGAGTCGAGGTAGTCGTCGTTGCCCGGCCGCCGCGCCGGCCGTGAGCCGATCCGCAGCAGCGCCAGCTCGTCCGCAGGCGTGAACTGCCGGAAGAAGTCGACGAAGCCGTCGTCCTCCCGGACGAGCGCCCGGTAGCAGGCGTGCGCCGCGGCCGACAGGCGCTCCATCGTCTCGCGTACGTCCTCTTCCGGCGGCTCGGCCCCCGTCACCTGCGGGAAGGCCGCCAGCAGCGTGGCCGAGAGGGCGCCCTCGAGCTCGCGGTAGGCGAGGCCCGGAAGCCCGTACCGGAAGGAGATCGTCTCACCCTGCTCGGTCAGCTTCAGCCGGCCGGGCGGATGCCCAGGCGGCTGGGCGAGGATCGCCGCGTGCGTCGGGCCGCCGCCGCGTCCGGCGCTGCCCCCGCGGCCGTGGAAGATCGTCAGCTCGATCCCGCGCCGGGCGGCGAGCGCCGCCAGCGCCTCCTGTGCCCGGTGGATCTCCCACTGCGCGGTCAGGTAGCCGCCGTCCTTGCCCGAGTCCGAGTACCCGACCATCACCTCGAGCCGGTCGCCGCGCTCGCGCACGCGCTCGCCGAAGCGCGGCTCGTCGAGCAGCTCCTCGACGATGGCGGGCGCTGCCCGCAGGTCGGCGATCGACTCGAACAGGGGCACGACGGACAGCGGCTCGTCGCCGAGCGCGGCCAGCGCGTCCGCCGCGGACGACGTCCCCGAGACAATGACCGTGTCGAGCGCCTGTGGGCCGTGCCGTTCCCGCAGGCGCCGGGCCGTCTCGTAGGTCGCCTCGACACGGCCCCGGTCGGAGACGAAATCGCGCGCGTGGAAGCGCAGGTCGAGCTTCGCGATGTGGAAGCCGAACAGCTCGACGCGCCGGCGCAGCTCGGCCAGCGCGCCGGCGGCGATCCGCGCGCCGCGGTGGGCGCGCAAGCTCGCGTCGATCAGGTCGAGGTCGGCGACGAACGCCTCGGGTGAGGAGTAGTCGTCGGTGCGCAGCCGCCACCAGACGAAGGAGAGCTTGCGGCGGTAGGGCTCGCGCGCGTTCTGCGGGCCGATCGCCGCGGTGTAGTCGGCGAGCTCGCGCTCGTCGCGCGCAATCGATTCCAGCAGCTCGTCGGAGGCGCCCACCAGGTTCGCGGAGATCCCCAGCGCGCTCGCCAGCTCGCGCACCTCGTCGCGGTAGCGGCCGAGCGCGAGGCGGCGCGCCTGGTCGAGCGCCGCCTCGACGGTGTCCGGCCCGGTGGCCGGGTTGCCGTCGGCGTCGCCGCCGATCCACGACCCGAAGCGCAGCGGGAGCGGCGCGTCGGGCAAATGGGCCCGGTAGGCCGCAAGCAGCCGCGGCGCCGCGTCCCACAGGCTCTCCTCGAAGAACCAGAGGCCGTGCCGGATCTCGTCGAGGACGCGCGGGCGCTCGTCGCGCACCTCGTCGGTCTGCCAGAGCGCGGTGATCTCCTCGGCGAAGCGCGCCTCGAGCTCGGCCTCGCGCGAGCGCGGCAGCCTCGGGTCGTCGAGCTCGTTCAACCCGTCCTCGATCCGGACGTGCGCGGCGAGGAACGTGCGGCGCGTCGCCTCGGTCGGGTGCGCCGTGAAGACGAGCTCGAGCGAGACCTCGGCCGCGGGCGCGAGGTCGACGTCCGCGAGCCGCGCGAACGCCTCCTCGAGCGACTCGCGCGGCACGCGCTCCTCGTGCTCGTACTCGCGCCGGCGGCGCAGGCGGTGGTGCTGCTCGGCCAGGTTGGTGAGCTGGAAGTAGGTCGCGAACGCGCGCAGGATCTTTCCCTGCGTCTCGAGATCCAGCGCCTCGACCGCGTCGCGCAGCTCGGCCGGCGGCCGCCCCGCGCGCCCGGCGCGCGACAGGCTGCGGATGCCCTCCTCGAGATCGAGGAACGCGTGCCCTTCCTGCTCCACGATGACGCGGCCGAGGATCTCGCCGAGCAGGCGGACGTCCCGGCGGAGCGGTGCCTCGCCGTCGGTGCTCACGCGCTCCATTCTTGCGGTACCCTCTCGGCACGGCGCCGGCGTTGGCGCCGTACGGCGATGGAGCCTCTGGCGGGCGGTGTGCCCTCCGGGGGCTTTTTTGTTGGACCGAGAAGGGAGGCGGAATGGAGCCAGACGGAGTCCCGATCGGCGAGCGGCTCTTCGGCGCAGCCGGAGCGCCGCGGGTGCTCATCGCCGAGGACGAGCCGATCGTGCGGCTCGACCTGGCCGCGATCCTACGGGCGAACGGCTTCGACGTATGCGCCGAGGCGCGCGATGGTGAAGAGTCGGTCGAGCTCGCGCGCGAGCTCCGGCCCGATGCGGCCGTCCTCGATATCCGGATGCCGGTCCTCGACGGTGTCGAGGCGGCTCGCCGCATCTACGCGGAGCGCCCGCTGCCGATCGTGATGCTGACCGCGTATTCCGAGCGGCAGACGGTGGAACGCGCGATCGCCGCCGGGGCCTTCACCTATCTCGTGAAGCCGTTCACGGAGACCGACGTGATCCCGGCGCTCCGCGCCGCCATGGCGAGGCACGGGGACCTGCTCCACGCGCGCCGGCGGGTGGGCGCCGGCAGCGCGGCGGTCGAGGTCGAGGTTCCGTCTCGCGGCGGAGGCACGTGGCCGCTGCGACTCGTCCGCACCACGGACGGCACGACCCGCGTCACCCTCGCGCCCGAGGAGGGGCGTTGACGGCGCGGCCGCGGCTGCCTACACTCGATCGCAATGGCGCGCACGGCCATCTTTTCGATTTGCCTTATGGTCGTGCGCCCGCACGCTCGCTAGTCGGCGCTCCGCCCAGACCGCCCGGCCGACTAGCACAAGAGGAGGCGGCGAGATGAGCTCCGAGCTGCGCTGCCGCGTCTGCGAGCGCACGCAGCCGCCCGCGCCGATTGCCGCCTGCCCGGAGTGCGACGGCCCGCTCGACGTCGTGTACGGCCTGGAGCCGGCGGCGCCCCGCCGCGAGCGGCGCTCGATGTGGCGCTACGAACGGCTGTTGCCGCACGCGCCGGCCGACCCGGCTGCGCCGGGACTGACCCCACTCGTGCCGGCGCCGCGCCTCTCGCACGCGCTCGGCGTCGACCTCCTGCTCAAGCTGGAGAGCGCCAACCCGACGCACTCGTTCAAGGACCGAATCGCCGCCACGGCCATTGCTGCCGCCCACGCTTTCGGCCTCCAGACGCTCTGCTGCGCCTCGACCGGCAACCTCGGCGAGGCCGTGGCGGCACGCGCGGCTGCGAACGGCATGGAAGCCGTCGTGCTCGTTCCGTCCGACCACCTCGAGGTTGCGCCGACCGCCTCCTACGGCGCTCGCGTCCTCGCGGTCGACGGGTCCTTCGACGACTGCCGGCGGCTCGAGGAAGAGCTCGGGACGCTCTTCCCGTGGGGCTTCGTCGGCGGCAACCTACAGGCCTTCGCCGCCGAGGGAGCGAAGACGATCGCCTACGAGATCGCCGAGCAGCTCGACGGGGCGTTGCCGGACGCCGTCGTCTCGCCGGTCGCCTCCGGTGTCCTCTTCTCGAAGCTCGCACAGGGCTTCGCCGAGGCGCAGGCCGTCGGGCTCGCCGAGGGCTGCCGGCCGCGGCTCTTCGGTGCGCAGGCCGCCGGCTGCCCGCCACTCGCTGCGGCCTGGGCCGACGACCGCCCGCTCTCGCGCGTCCGCCCGCAGACGGAGGTGCGCTCGCTCGCCGTCGGCGACCCGGTGTTCGGCGAGCTCGCCGTCGGCGCGGCGCGCATGTCGGGAGGGGCGATCCGGCCGGTGCCGGAGGACGAGATCGCCGACCGAACCGCCCTCCTCGCGGAGACGACCGGCATCCTGGCCGATTCGGCCGGCGGCGTCGCGCTCGGCGCCCTGATCGGACTGATCCGCGACGGCACGATCGTCGAGGGCGAGCGCGTCGTCCTCGTCGTCACCGGCACCGGGCTGAAGCCCTACGCGGGCGAGGTCGACCGCGCCGCCACGGACGTCGACGGCGACATCGACTCCGTCTTGTCAGCGCTGGGGGTCTAGGCGGGGAGCAGCCACGAGCGCCCGTACACGGTCATCGCCTCGATGACCGGCATCAGGTCGCGCCCCTTGTCCGTCAGCTCGTACTCGACCCGCGGCGGCGACTCGGGATAGCTGTGCCGGCGCACGATGCCCTCTCGCTCGAGCGTGCGAAGCCGCTCGGCGAGCGTCCGGCTCGAGATGCCTACACAGAGCTGCTCGAGCTCGCGGAAGCGCCGCTTCGCGCCGCCGAGGTCGTAGATGATCAGCGCCGTCCACTTGGCACCGATGATCTCCGATGCCGCGGCGACTGCATCGCGCCGCAGATCGGTCGCCTCATGGACGTGCAGACCCACGTGCCTCATCGTACCGCTTTACAAGGGAAAGAGGCTAGGCAGCAATTGCCTCGGCGTCCGGATCGCCGCTCTCGGTGCCCTCGGCCTGGGCCTCGATGCGCCCGACTTCCTCACGCGGCCGCACGACGCGGAAGGCCTCGACCGTCCGCGTCCAGTCGCCGAGCAGGAGCGCCGCCCGCTTCGAGCCGGTCAGGTCGGCGTGGCGCTCGAGCAGGTCGCGCAGCCGCCCGGCCGAGGCCGCGTCGAGCTCGGCCGCCTCGACGAGCTGGGCATTCAGCCGCACCGGCAGCCGCCTGTCGCGGTCCCACACGAACAGCTCGCCGCCGGTCATGCCGGCCGCGACGTTGCGGCCGAAGTCACCGATCACGACGACCGTTCCGCTCGTCATGTACTCGCAGAGGTTGCTCCCGGCACCCTCGACGACGGCCGCCGCGCCCGAATTGCGGATGGCCAGCCGCTCGCCCGCGGCGCCCGCGACGAACAACTCGCCGCCGGTGGCGCCGTAGAGGACGGTGTTGCCGACGAGGCACGGGTCGGTGGAGAGCGCATCGGAGGCGGGCGGGCGCACGACGATGCGTCCGCCGCTCAGGCTCTTGCCGACGTAGTCGTTCGCCTCGCCCTCCAGGACGAACTCCACGCCGGCGGGAAGGAACGCGCCGAAGCTCTGGCCTGCGGTGCCGGTGAAGCGGACCGAGTGCGGGGCCGGCCCGCCGTCACGGGCGAGCCGCCCCGCCAACCGTGCGCCCACCGCGCGGTCGCGATTCGAGATCGGGTACGAGCCCTGGGGTCGCGCGGCGACCGTCTCACCGAGCTCGCCGCCGTGCACCTCGGGCAGGTCGGAGCCTTTGAAGCGCGCCTCCCCGGGAGCCGGCGCGAGCAGAGCGCCGAGGTCGAGCAGGCCGGCACGTCCCTCGAGGGCGCGGACGCGGAGCAGGTCGCTCCGGCCGACCGCCTCGTCGAAGCTGCTCAGCCCGAGCGCGGCCAGGTGCGCGCGCACCTCCTCCGCGACGAGCAGCAGGTAGCTCTCGATCATCGCCGGTGTCGCCGCGAACTTGGCGCGCAGCTCGGGGCGCTGGGTCGCGATCCCGACCGGGCAGGTATCGACGTGGCAGGAGCGCACCATCAGGCAGCCCTCGGCGATCAGCAGCGCCGTGCCGAAGCTGACCTCGTCGGCGCCGAGCAGCGCGGCGACGATCACGTCGCGGCCGGTCTTGATGCCGCCGTCGACGCGCAGCCGCACCCGCCCGCGCAGGCCGTTCTCGGCCAGCACGTGCTGCGTCTCCGCAAGCCCGACCTCCCACGGCAGGCCGGCGCTCTTGATCGAGCTCAGCGGGCTCGCGCCGGTGCCGCCGTCGGCGCCCGCGATATGGATCACGTCGGCGAGCGTCTTCGCCACACCGGCCGCGACCACGCCGACCCCGGCCTCGGCGACGAGCTTCACCGAGACGTCCGCCTCCGGGTTGACCTGGCGCAGGTCGAAGATCAGCTGCGCGAGGTCCTCGATCGAGTAGATGTCGTGGTGCGGCGGAGGCGAGATCAGCGCCACGCCGGGCTGCGTATGCCGCAGCCGCGCGATCTCGGCCGTGACCTTGTGCCCCGGAAGCTGTCCGCCCTCGCCGGGCTTCGAGCCCTGCGCAATCTTGATCTGCAGTTCCTCGGCGAAGGCCGCGTACTGGTTCGTCACGCCGAAGCGCCCCGACGCGATCTGCTTGATCTTCGAGTTGCGCTCCGTGCGGAAGCGGGCCGGGTCCTCGCCGCCCTCGCCGGAGTTGGAGCGCGCGCCGAGGTTGTTGAACGCCTGCGCGATCGCCTCGTGCGCCTCGGGCGACAGCGCGCCCAGCGACATGCCGCCGCTCGAGAAGCGGCGCACGATCGCCTCGGCCGGCTCGACCCCGTCCAGCGGCACCGGCCTGCCGGGCACCAGCTCGAGCACGTCGCGGAGCTCGATCGGCTCGCGCCCGTTGACGAGCGCGGCGAAGGTCGCATAGCCATCACCGTTCGGCCGCTTCACCGCCCGGCGGAGCGCGTGCGCCGCCTCGAGGTCGTGCGTCTTGACCGCCTCCTGGAGCGCCTCGACGACGTCCGGGTTGGTCGCGTGCGGCTCGCCGCCCTTGCGGAACTTCACGTAGCCCGGGTTCTCGAGCCGCGGGCGGGCCGCCGCGGCCGCCTCGGCTCGGGCGAGCGTCTCTTCCTGAAGCTCCGCGAGCCCGATGCCGCCGGTCGCGGAGGCCGTGCCCGGGAACCAGGCCCGGACGAAGCTGTGGTCGAGCCCGAGGGCGTCGAAGATCTGCGCGCCGCAGTAGCTGGCGACGTCGGAGATGCCCATCTTGGACATGACCTTGAGCACGCCGTCCTCGATCGAGTGGCGGAAGCGCTCCTGCGCCTCGGCCGCGTCGGGGCGGTCGCGGCCGAGGCGGTCGGCAGCTGCGAGGGAGGCAACTGTCTGGAGCGCAAGTCGCGGGCAGATCGCCTCGGCGCCGAAACCGAGGAGGCAGGCGAAGTGGTGGACCTCACGCGGCTCGTCGCTCTCGACGACGAGCGTCGCCATCGTCCGCAAGCCGGTCCGGACCAGCCGGTGGTGGACGGCGGAGGTCGCAAGCAGGATCGGTACCGGTGGGCGCTCGGGCGACGCGTCGGCGTCGCTCAGCAGCAGCATCCCGTGCCCGTCGCGCACGGCGGCCGTTGCCTCGTCTGCCAGGCGGGCACACGCCGCGGCGAGGCCCTCGCCCGGATCGAACGTGGCGTCGAGCCGGACGAGGGCGAGCTCGCCGAGCGCGGAGGGGAACAGGAAGAAGCTCTCGAGCTCGATGCCCGCGGCGGCCTCGGGCACCTCGAGCAGCAGCGGGGCGCGCCCGCCGAGCAGGGTGCCCAGCGACATGACGAAGCGCTCGCGGATGTGGTCGATGGCCGGGTTCGTCACCTGCGCGAACCGCTGGCGGAAGTAGCTCGGCAGCGGCCGGCCGCGCCCGCTGAGGAGCGGGAGCGCGGTGTCGTCGCCCATCGAGGAGGTCGGCTCGTGCCCACCGGCCGCCGACGGGCGGACGATCACGGAAAGCTCCTCGCGCGTGTAGCCGAACAGCACGTGGCGGGCGGCGAGCTCCTCGTCGCCCGGCGCGACCGGCTCGCCGACGGAGCCCGCGCGCCGCCAGGTACCGAGCCAGCGGCCGTAGGGAGCCCGCGCGGCGAGCTCGCGCTTGAGCTCGCGGTCGTGCAGCAGCCCGCGGTCGGGGTCCACGAGCAGCAGCTCGCCCGGGCCGAGGCGGCCGCGCTGAACCGGCCCCCGCGGCAGGTCGAAGAGGCCGGCCTCCGAGCCGCAGCAGACGAGGTCGCCGGCGACCGTGTAGCGCAGCGGCCGCAGTCCGTTGCGATCGAGCCCGGCGCCGACGATGCGGCCGTCGCTGAAGACGATCCCGGCCGGGCCGTCCCACGGCTCGACGAGCCCCGCGTGGAATCGGTGGAACGAGCGGACGTCGTCCGGGAGCTCCGGATCGTCCTGCCACGCCGGCGGGATCAGCATGGACACCGCGTGCTCCACGTCGCGGCCGCCGCGCACGAGCAACTCGAGCGCGTTGTCGAGCATCCCGGAGTCCGAGCTCGTCTCGTCGAGCAGGCGTCCCTCCGCGAACCCGGGGCGGCCGAGCGCGCCGGCGCGCGCGCGCATCCAGTTGACGTTGCCACGAATCGCGTTGATCTCGCCGTTGTGGCAGAGCATCCGGAAGGGCTGCGCGCGCTCCCACGACGGCGCGGTGTTGGTCGAGAAGCGCTGGTGGAAGACGCCGAATGGCACCTCGAGTGCCGGGTCGGCTAGGTCCGGATAGAAGGCGGCAAGCTGGTCGGCGGCACAGAGCGCCTTGTAGACGACGGTGCGGAAGGAGAGCGAGGCGACGTAGACGTCGCCGCGGCCGTCGAGCCGGCGACGGGCGCGGAAGGCACGGAGCTCCGGCTCCATGCCGGGCCTGGCTTCGAGCACGGCCTGGTCGATCCGGGGCGCGCTCGTGCGGGCCTCCCGCCCGAGAGCGTCCGGATCGACGGGGACGGAGCGCCACGAGCGGACGCGGATGCCCTCGGCAACGCACGCCTCCTCCACCGACGCCCGGGCGCCGACGCCGCGTGCGAAGACCATTGCCAGCCCGAGGCCAGAGGGAGCAAGCGCCCCGGGCAGAGGCAGGAGCACACCCGCACCGTCCCCGGTGCGGTGGTCGGCGGCGACGGCGCCCCGGTGCCGCACCCTGGTGAGCGCCTCGAGCACGCGGTCGAGCACTGTGCGCGACGGCTCGCCGGCGACGCTGGCGACGAAGCCGATGCCACAGGCATCGCGCTCGAGGTGGTGCGGGGTATCGGTGAGGCTGCGTGGCATGCACGCCTTTCGCTTCGAGGTCTGGCCGCCCGTTTGCGCTTCAGCTAGCCGGCGTGGGCGAGGCGCGGTCGCCGGCTAGCGCGCAAGGACGCGCGTAGTCGGAATGGCCTTAAAGAGCGAAATCGACGAGACGCGCGTCGCGGGCATGCGTCCAGAGTAGACGGCCGACCGGACGTTCGCAACCGGGAACACCGCTTGGACACAAATTTCTTCAACCGGTAAAGCGGCTTGACAGAGTAAAGCCTTGTCCGTCAGGATACGGGCACGATGCGAGACGAGCTGAGCCGCGACCAGATTCCGGTGCGAGTCCATCACGGCTCGCTTTCGCTCGTGCTCATCTCGATTCTCCCCCTCTAGGGGGAGCACGCGAACACGCGCTTCGGGCGCACACGCAGACCGTCCCCACCACAAGTGCGTCCTCGTGCCGAGGGCGCAGAGGAGGAGAGCCGTGAGTTC
>DASTZE010000214.1:0-4771 GCA_035764425.1 Gaiellaceae bacterium | reverse complement strand
ACGACCTCGTCGATGAGGAGGAAGGGGGGTCGGTGGGGCAGGATCGCCTCGATCTCGCTACGTCCCAGGCCCACGAGGCGCCTAGTGTAGACCGGTGAGCGACCTCGACCCCGAGGCGGTCGTCCCGCGGCTGACCGGGCGGCTCGGGCAGCCCTACACGTTCGTCGCCGAGACCAAGTCGACCCAGCTGCTCGTCGCGGCCGACGCGGCGGAAGGCACCGTGGTCGCCGCCGACGTGCAGACGGCAGGCCGCGGACGGCTCGGCCGCCGGTGGGAGGCCGCGGCCGGTACGAGCCTCCTCTTCTCGCTCGCGCTTCTTCCGCGGGTCGCGCCGGAGCGGCTGCCCTCGCTCACCCTCGTCACGGCGCGCGCGGTCGCGGACTCTCTGGGCGTGGAGTCGGCGCTCAAGTATCCGAACGACGTGCTCGTCCAGGGGCGAAAGATCGCAGGCATCCTGGGCGAGGCGCGCGGCGACCGCGTGGTGATCGGCATCGGCGTGAACGTCAACGTTCCGGCGGGCGCACTGCCGGCCGAGACCGCACTCCCGGCGACGTCGCTGCTCGTCGAGACGGGTACGACACGCGACCGCGGCGAGCTGCTCGCGGCGATCCTCGCCGCGGTCGAGCGCCGCTACGACGCCTGGCTACCGCAGGACTAGCTGCTCGCTGCGATTCCCGGCCGCGTCGGTCGCGACGACCGTCAGCGGCGACCCCTGGACGCTGACGTTCCGTGTCACGCCTGCCGTGGCGCGGGCGGTCACCGTCCGTCCCGCCGCGCTGAAGGTCAGCGTGGCGTCCTCGCTCGAGCGGATCCTCAGCGGGCTGCGGCTCACGAGCTGGAGCACCGGCGCGACCGTGTCGACGACGACGGTGGTGCTCTGGGTCACGGCACCGACGCCGTTCGTCGCTCGGACGGCAAACGTGTAGGTCCCGTCCGGCACAGGTGCGCCGTCGGGACCGGCTCCCGTCCACGCGGCCGTCACCACGCCGGCCGGAAGCGAGGCAGCGGCCAGCGTCAGCGGCACGTCGCCCCGACGGGTGGCGGTGACGACCACGTCAGCGGGCACCGCCAGCGCATACGAATAGGCGAGCGCGTCGGCAACGCCGTCGCCGTTCGGGGAGATCGCCACCGGGACAACGGCGAGGTGGGCCAGCGTGCGGTTGACGCTGACGCTGACCGTCGTCGTCGTCCTGGCCGCACCCGCGGTCCCGACCAGGACGACGGAGTAGGCGCCGTCGGCGAGCGCGGCGGCCGGCCAGGTCAGGCTGTGCGTGCCCGCCGTCTGCCGGCCCTGCGGAAGCGTGAACATCACGTCGCCGAAGGCGTCGATCATCGTCGCGGTCACGACCAGCGCCCGCCCGAGCCGATACGTGACGACGCCCGTGTCGGCGTAGCCATCGCCGTCGGGCGAGACGACCGGAGGCGCGGCGGCCGCCGTCATCGCAGGCGCTGCAATGCCACCGGTAAAGCTGCCGGAGGCGGCCCGGACGTTCGGTCCGCTGATC
Source organism: Gaiellaceae bacterium (assembly GCA_035764425.1). Lineage (GTDB taxonomy): Bacteria > Actinomycetota > Thermoleophilia > Gaiellales > Gaiellaceae > JACVRM01. The sequence continues at coordinate 3,266 of DASTZE010000214.1, read as the reverse complement.
GTCCAGTGGTACGTGCCGGCCGGGACGGCGCCGGCGTTCCACGTCCAGTCCACGGCCGCGCCGAACCCGGCCCCGGCGGCCACGGCGATGCCCTCGGAATCGACGACGTCGACCCGCCACGCGAGCGGCCCGGAAAAGCGACCGGTGAAGTGCACCAGCCCGCCCGGCCTACCCTCGACGAGCGGCGAGTAGAGCTTCGGCAGCCCCGTCCGCGACACGGCGGCGGCAATGCCCGGCAGCAGCGCGTAGGCGCGATCGCCCGGACAGCTCGTGAAGCCGGTGTCGCGGTGCCCGGAGATCGCGCGCAGTGTCACGTGGCGGCCTGCGCGGTACTCGGGATTGCCGCCGGAGGCATACGTGACCCGCGAGAGCGGGTCGACGTGCGCCAGATCGAGGCGCCAGGCAAGGAGCCGGACGAGCGCTGCGCGGGCGGCCGCCGACGGCGAGGCCGAGTTGTACGTCCCGATCAGAGCGACGCCCACCGAGCCGGTATTGAAACCCTCTGCGTGCGCGCCGATCACCGGCCGGTCGATGCCGCCGTAGCGGCCCTCGAAGATCTGGCCGAAGCGGTCGACGAGGAAGTTGTACCCGATGTCGTCCCAGCCGTTCGAGTAGACGTGGTAGACGGCGATCGCCCGGACCATCGCGGCGGACTGCGCGGGGGTCGCCGGGCTCGCGCCCGCGGTGTGGTGCACGACCGCGAAGCGCACGGCGGGCGCGTAGCGGGCCGGCACCTTGCGCCGGTAGCCAGTGTCGGTGCCCGCCCAGACACGGCGCGGGATGATGCCGGGCGCCCCGGTGTAGGTCAGGCGTCGTACCGCCGGCAGCGCCCGCACCGGGCTCGAGACGAACGTGGTGCGAAGCCGGCTGACCTGCCCGTGCAGCCGGTACTGGATGGCGTGCGCGTGGCCCGTCCACCACGGACTGCCGGCCTTCCACGGCCCACGCCAACCCGGGCTGTCCGGCCCGTCCTCGGGCTCCGGCCGTGCCGGGTGCCAGGCGCTCCAGCCGCGCGGGCCGCGCACGCGGAACTCGACCGTGCCTGGCCCGCGCGAGCTGACGCCGACGAGCTCGAAGCGCAGGGGCGCGTCGCGGGTGACGACGGCACGCGCGCCGGGGGTGAGCTCGCGAGTGACGGCACGCGCGCCGGCCGCGTGGGCAACCGCGGGGACGGCGAGCAGCGCTACGGCGGCGAGGACGAGGGCTCGCATCGGCGGAGTGCCTACCGTGCCAGCGCGACCGGCCGGCGACAACCCCGCCGCTAGAATCTTTACAGCGGTGAAAAGCCGGTTTGTGCGGGCACTTCTCGTCTCGCTCGTGATCGTCGGAGCGGTAGCTCCTGCCGCGCCCGCCGCCAGGCCGCAGGTGCTCGCCGTCGAGTTCAAGAACGACGTCAACCCGGTCACGGCCGACTACGTGACCTCGCAGATCGACCGCGCGAACCGCGACCACTACTCCGCGGTCGTCATCCAGCTCGACACGCCCGGCGGGCTGTCGGACTCGATGCGCGACATCTACCAGGCCGAGCTCCGCTCGAAGGTGCCGGTGATCGTGTACGTGTCGCCGGCCGGCGCGCGGGCTGCCTCGGCCGGGGTCTGGATCGGACAGGCGGCGGACGTCCTCGCCATGGCGCCGCAGACGAACATCGGCTCCTCGACGCCGATCGACGTGGGCGGCGGGAACATCCAGTCCGATCTCCGGCGCAAGGTCATCAACGACGCGGCGGCGTCGCTGCAGACGCTCGCGAAGAACCACGGGCGCAACGCCGAGTGGGCGAAGCTCGCGGTGACACGCGCGTCGAACCTGACCGAGTATCAGGCGCTGCAGCGCAACGTCATCGACCTGATCGCGCCGTCGCTGCCGGCGCTCCTGAAGAAGATCGACGGCCACAAGACCGTGCCGAAGGAGATCGTGCTGCACACCGCGGGCGCGGAGGTCACGCAGGTGCACATGTCCCTGTGGAAGCAGATCCTCGACACGCTGATCGACCCCAACCTGATCGTGCTGCTGCTGTCACTCGGGGTGCTTGGCATCACGATCGAGATCCTCCACCCCGGCCTGATCTTCCCGGGCACGCTGGGCGCGATCGCGTTGATCACGGCGTTTTTCGGGCTCGATGTGCTGCCGGTCAGCTGGTCCGGCGTGCTGCTCATGGTGCTGGCCGCGGGATTCTTCGTGGCCGACCTCTACCTGCCGACGCACGGCGCGCTGACGCTCGCCGGGCTGGCGTGCTTCACCGTGGGAGCGCTGATGCTGTTCGATCCCGCGGGGTCGGCCTACAGCACGTCGCTGTGGGTGGTGCTCGCCATCGGCGTGACGATCGCTGTTCTCTTCGCATTCGCGATCGCGAAGGTCGTGCAGGCTCGCCGCGCGAAGCCGCAGACCGGGGTTCAGGAGCTGCTCGGCGAGGTCGCCGTCGTACGCCGTCCGCTCGATCCGGAGGGCCTCGTCTTCGTGCACGGCGAGCTCTGGCGTGCCCGGTCGACGAACGGGCCGATCGCCATGGGCGAGAAGGTTCGCATCCAGCGCGTCGACAGCGACCTGCGGCTGGACGTCGTACCAGCGTAGTGTTCCGCCCGTGATCGCAGCACTCATCGTCGCCGCGGTAGTCCTGCTGTTCCTGCTGTTCCTGCTGACGGCGGCGGTGAAGGTCGCCCGCGAGTACGAGCGCGGCGTGATCTTCCGGCTCGGCCGGCTGCGCTCGCCGCCGAAGGGACCGGGCCTCTTCCTGCTCATCCCGGTCGTGGACAAGATGGTCAAGGTCGACCTGCGCACCGTCACGTTGAACGTGCCGCCGCAGGAGGTGATCACGAAGGACAACGTTCCGGTCCGCGTGAACGCCGTCGCCTACTTCCGCGTGATCGACCCCGAGAAGTCCGTGGTCCAGATCGAGAACTTCCTGGCGGCGACGTCGCAGATCGCGCAGACGACGCTTCGCTCCGTGCTCGGCCAGCACGTCCTCGACGAGCTGCTGTCGGAGCGCGAGAAGATCAACGAGATCCTCCAGCGGATCATCGACGAGTCAACGGCACCCTGGGGCATCAAGGTCTCGATCGTCGAGGTCAAGGACGTCGAGATCCCGTCGAACATGCAGCGCGCCATGGCGCGCCAGGCCGAGGCCGAGCGCGAGCGGCGCGCAAAGGTGATCGCGGCCGAGGGCGAGTTCCAGGCGTCGCAGCGGCTGCGCGAGGCCGCCCAGGTCATGTCCCAGGAGCCGATCTCGCTCCAGCTGCGCTACCTGCAGACGCTGCTCGACATCTCGGGCT
>DASTZE010000213.1:0-11083 GCA_035764425.1 Gaiellaceae bacterium | reverse complement strand
CTCGGCGGCGAGCTCCGAGCGCACCCGGTCCGGGTTCGCGTCGGGCAGGTCGATCTTGTTGACCGCGACGACGATCGGCACCTCGGCCGCGCGCGCGTGCGAGATCGACTCGCGCGTCTGCGGCATGACGCCGTCGTCCGCGGCGACCACCAGCACGGCAATGTCCGTCACCTTCGCGCCGCGGGCGCGCATGGCGGTGAAGGCCTCATGGCCCGGGGTGTCCAGGAACGTGAGGCGGCGCCCGTCGTGGTCGACCTGGTAGGCGCCGATGTGCTGCGTGATCCCGCCGGCCTCCGTCTCGACCACCTTGGCGTTCCGAATCGCGTCGAGCAGCGTCGTCTTGCCGTGGTCGACGTGGCCCATGATCGTCACCACGGGCGGCCGGTCGGTGAGGTCGTCGGCCGAGTCCTCGAAGACCTCCGGCTCCGGCTCCTCGTCGGCCGCGTGGCGGATGGTCACCTCGCGCTCGAGCTCGGCCGCGATCAGCTCCACGTCGTCGTCGGTCAACGACTGGGTGATCTGGATCATCTTCCCGAGCCCCATCATGATCTTGATCAGCTGCGCCGCGGGCACGCCGAGCGCCTGCGAGAAGTCACGGACGGTGACGCCCGAAGGCACGGTCACGGGACCCGTCGGCGCGGCGACCGGAGCCTGCTGCTTCGGGCGCTGCTCCGTGCGGTCGCGCGCCTGGCGCGCGTCCGGACGCGGCCGCGACGCCTGCGTGTCGATGACGACGCGGCGCTTGCGGCGGCCGCCCACGGGGCCGCGCGGGCGAATCGGGCGATTCGGGCGGTCGTTTGCCATCAGCGGCCTCCAGTGTAGAGCCGGGCGAGCTCCGGATCGACCCGCACCGCCCGTCGGAGCGTTCGGGCGAACCCGTGACGGTCGCGCGCCCGTTCGAAACAGGCAGCGCTGCGGCACGTGTAGACCCCACGGCCGGGCAGCCCCGGGCCGGGCCTCAGGACGTCGTCACGCGCGACGAAGCGGACGAGCTCGCCCTGGTCGGCTTTGCGCCCGCAGCCCGCGCAGGTCCGCGTCGGGCTCACTCGTTGACGCCGTCCTCGTCCGCCCGCAGGCCGGCCGGGCGCGGCGGCGGCTCGGCGACCTCGGGCTGCGACACCGAGAGGCCGCTGGCGCCGACCGGCTCCGGCTGCGGGAGGCCGGCCTCGGTCACGTCCTCCTCGGCCGAGTCGTCGGCCTCGGTCGCGGGACCGCCGATCGGCACGACCATGCCGACGAGCTCCTCCGGCGCCTTGGCCGCGAGCTCCTGATGCGCCGGGATGCCGCAGAAGCGGGTGCCGGGCAGGGCCGCGTTCGGGCAGCGCTTGCCGTTCGCGAGGATCGCGGCGCAGCGGCCGGAGAACTCCTCCTCGACCCCGTCGCCACCGCCGAAGGCCGCCTGGGCCTCCTGCTGGGCGAACTCGACGTCAGAGGTGATGTCGATCTTCCACCCGGTCAGGCGCGTGGCCAGGCGGGCGTTCAGGCCCTCCTTGCCGATCGCAAGCGCAAGCTGATCCTCCGGCACGATCACCGTCGCCTCGCGGGTGTCGTCGTCCACGAGCACCTCGCGCACGCGCGCGGGCGAGAGCGCCTTGGCGATGAAGCGCGCCGGCTCCGTGTTCCACGGGATGATGTCGATCTTCTCGCCGCGGAGCTCGGACACGACCATCCGGACGCGCGAGCCGCGCGGGCCCACGCACGCCCCGACCGGGTCGACGCCCTGCGTATGCGACTCGACCGCGATCTTCGAGCGGTAGCCGGGCTCGCGGGCGACGCCGCGGATCTCGACGAGACCGTCGGCGATCTCGGGCACCTCGAGCTCGAACAGCGTGCGGATCAGCTCCGGGTCTCGCCGGGACAGGATGACCTGCGGGCCCTTCGTGCCCGAGCGGACCTCGGTGATGACCGCCTTGATGCGGCTGCCCTGCTCGTAGCGCTCGCCGTCCACCTGCTCGGAGCGCGGCAGCAGCGCCTCGACCTTGCCCAGGTCGACGAGGACGTTGTTGCGGTCGCCCGCCTGCTGGACGATGCCGGTAACGACCTCGCTGACGCGGTCGATGTACTCCTCGTACATGATCTGCCGCTCCGCCTCGCGGATGCGCTGCTGGATCACCTGCTTCGCAGTCTGCGCGGCGATGCGGCCGAAGCCCTCCGGGGTGACGTCCTCGCGCTCGATCTGATCCTCGGGGACCTCGTCCCAGTCGAGCTGCAGGTCGTCGTCGGAGAGCAGGGTGTGCTGGCGCTCGCCGGTCTCCTCCTCGATGCGCTCGAGCTCGGACAGCGCGCGCTCGCGCGCGTCGTCGAGCAGCCGCTCCTCGAGGTCGGCCGGCATGTGGATGGCGATGACGCGGAACTCGCCCTCGTCGTCGAGCTCCACGGTCGCGTGGCGGTAGGCGCCCGGCGTCTTCTTGTAGGCGGCGAGCAGGCCATCGCGCAGCGCGCCCACGAGCACGCCGCTCTCCAGATTCTTCTCGCGCTCCAGCTCGCGGACCGCTTCGACTATCTCTCGGCTCATCTCGTCACCTCTTCGTCGATCAGGTTCCCGCGGACGATTGCCTCGTAGGGGACTTCCACGGGCTGGTCTTCGGACTTGACCGTCACCCCCGTCTCGCCGGCGGCCAGGACCTCGCCGCGGATGCGGCGCCGGCCGGCGATCTCCTCGGACACGCGCAGCGATACGCGGTGTCCCACCGCGTTCGCGAAGTGCTCCGGCGTGCGAACCGGCGGTTCGCTGCCAGGGGACGACACCTCCACGCTGTACTCGGTCAGGTACGGCCGCAATACATCGGTCACACGCGCGCACAGCGCGTGATCGACGCCGGCCGGGTGGTCGACGTAGACCCGAAGAGCCTCCGGGCCGGCGAGCTCGAGGGCGAGCACGCGCGTCCCGGGGACGTCGCGCTCCACCTGTGGCGCGATCTCCGCGAACAGTGCTCGTTCCTTGGTGTGGATGGGTGCCATCTGCCTCTCTCAAACAAAATGGGCGCAGCGCGCCCATTTCCCTAGCAAACCGGTGAAATGTGGTGGCTCGATTGTAGCAAGGGCCTCCCGCTACCGGCGGCGCCGCCGGGCTACTCGGCGTCGTCCTCGGCGTCCTCGATCGCAGGCTCGTCGAGCAGGTCGAGGGCTGCGTTGAGGATGCCGGACTGGATCCAGTTCCGGCTGTCCGAGCAGCCCATCGCGACGTAGGTGTTCCACTCGGCCTCGGGCGTATAGCGGGCCTCCGGTCGGCCGCGGCTGCGCACGAGCTCCTCGACGTCCTCGACCGTCGCCGGGTAGCGCACCTCGGTGACGAGCGCGACGACGCCGATGTCGAAGCCCTCCGGATTCTGGGAGGCGACCGCGTCGAGGTGGTCGGCCAGCAGCGCCTGCAGGCGGGTCTCGAGCTCTTCCCGGGTCGGGGGCACCTCGGGGAGTTTGGCGAAACAACCGCAGTGTCGCCGCGAGGGCCGTTCCGCCAAACTCCCCTACTACGTGTCTAGCACGATCGTGACCGGCCCGTCGTTGACGAGCTCCACGGTCATGCGCTCGCCGAACACGCCGCGCTCGACCGGCACGCCCGCGCCGGCGACCGTCTCGCAGAAGCGCTCGTAGAGCGGCTCGGCCTCTTCGGGCGTCGCAGCGTCCGAGAAGCTCGGGCGGTTGCCCCGGAGCGTGTCGGCGATCAGCGTGAACTGGCTGACCGCGAGCACGGCGCCGCCGGTGTCGAGGACGTCGCGGTCGAACCGGCCGTCGTCGCCCTCGAAGATCCGGAGCCGCGTGACCTTGCCGCCGAGGCGTTCGGCCTCCGCCTCGCCGTCGCCGCTCGCGACGCCGAGCAGCACGAGCAGGCCCTGGCCTATGTGGCCGACCGTCTCGTCCCCGACCACGACGCGGGCCCGGGACACGCGCTGGACGACGGCCCGCATGCGGGGAACACTAGGAGGCGTGGATGACGCTGCCTCCGGCCCGGCCGCGCGCCTGTGGTACCTCATGCGCGAGACCTCGTTCCTCGGGCTCTTCGCGGGCATCGGGATCGCGTTCCTCGACGCCGGCGCGGGCGCCGCGGTCATCGCCGTGGCCGCCGCGGTGCTCGTCGTCTCGCAGGTCTGGACCTCGTTCGTCCACTACCGGCGCGTGATGGCGCGTGCGTGGCCCGACGTCGGGCCGCTGCCTGACGATGACGACGACTGGTAGACGGCTCGCGGCCGCGCTGGCGCTCGCTGCCTAGTCGAGATCTTTGACGCGCGCCGAGTAGTCCGCGCTTTCGGGCCGCATCTGGCTCGCGAGCTTGTAGTGCCCGTTGGCCTCCGTGCGCTTGCCCTGCTTCTCGAGGCAGCGGCCGAGCGCATAGTGCGCGTAGTCGTCCACCGGCGAGATGTCGAGCACTGCACGGAACTCGCGCTCGGCGTCGCGGTAGCGCTGGATGCGGAAGTAGGCGATCCCGAGCGCCTCGCGGATCGAGGCCTTGCCCGGCTCGCGCCGCCTCGCCTTCTCGAGTGGCACGGTGGCCTGGGCGGCCATCCCTTTGCTGAGGTGCCGCCGCCCGAGCTGAAACAGGTCGTACGTCGTGTCGCTCACATCAACCCCTGGAGGTACGGAAAGTTCTCCTCCACCAAGTCAAGCGGATCGGTCAAGTCGCGGGTAGCCCCCGTCGGGATGGCCGCGACGTGCCCGCCGGCGTCGATCGTCCGCTGGAAGGCGTCCGCCACCTCGTAGGGAGCCTTGAACGGTGGCCTGCACACGGCAGGCACTTCCCCCACGACCGCCCCGCCCAGCCCCATCAGCGGCGCCGCGGTCACCTGTCCCCCGGGGTCGCGGATGCGCACGATCCGGCCGTCCTCGACCTGCAGGTGGGTCGTGTGCGCAGGCGCACCGCCCGCCCGCGCGGCTATCGCCCCGTCCGCCCCGCTCGCCGCCCACGCGCGCGCGAAGTCGTGCACCGCGCCGGCCGCGAACACGGTGTCCGCCGCCGAAAGCAGAAGCGGCGGCGCGGCGCCGGCGGCGAGTGCACGGGACAGCGCGTCGGCGGAGCCGTCCGGTCGCGGCTGGTCGACGGTCACGAGCTCGAGGCCGAAGGCCGAGCCGTCGCCCGCAAGGGCTTCTACCTGGCGGGCGAGGTGACCGGTCACGAGCCAGACCCGCCCGATGCCCGCGCCGGCGAGCTCGCGCAGCAGCGTCGCCAGGACGGGCCGGCCGTCGATCGGCAGCACCGGCTTCGCCCACCGTTCGGTGACCGGCCGCAGCCGGGTGCCCTCGCCGGCGGCCATGACGACCGCGTGGTCGCCGTGCCGGGTCACAGTGACCGGAGCGAGAGCGCGCCCCGCAGGCGCCGGCGGAGCGTCAGGTGCTCGCGCAGCGAGCGCCGGAACGTGTCCAGCTCGCGGCGCGCCTGCGCCGCGGCGGTGCCGGCCCGGGACGGCGGGCCGAACCGCGCCTCGGCGACCGCCCGGGCAACGGGGCGGGCGTCGACGCCGAGGCGCTCCACGAGAAGCGCCGCTGCCTCCGCCGGGCCGGCGCTCCGTGGGATGACGAGGCCCTGGTCGGCGGCGAGCTCCTCGAGCTCGCGCCGGCAGGCGGCCGCGACGCGGCGTGGGTCGGCCGTCGCGTAGCGCAGCCGGCGCCGAAGCGCCTTCGCGAGCGCGACCAGGGCGAGCGCCGCCGCGACGGCGAGGACGGCGGCCGCCGCCGCCACCCGCGGAAGGCTCGAGCCACCGCCCTGGAACACCGCCGGAGGCGCGGGGTCCGGCGGCAGCACCGGGCCGCGGCCGTGCTCACGTGCGAGCTTCAGGATTGCCTGGAGCCCTAGCCCGAAGCCGCCGCCGGCGAATGCCGTCGCGGCCGCGCCCGCGTCGAACGACGCCGACGCGTCCGAATACGGCGCGCCCAGGGTGCCGCGTGAGGGTGTCGGGTCGAAGGGCAGCCAGCCATAGCCGGGGAACCAGACCTCCACCCAGGCGTGGGCGTCGCGGTCGGACACGACCCACCGCTTCGTCGAGGTGTCCCAGTGGCCACTCGTGAAGCCGGCGGCGACGCGCGCCGGGATCCCGAGGTAACGGAGCATGAGCGCCAACGCGCCGGCGAAGTGCTGGCAGTAGCCGTCGTGCGTCGTGGTGACGAAGTCGACGAGCGGCGGAACGCCGTGCGCCTGCGGCGGCTGCTCGTCGTAGGTGAAGCCGCCGCTCGAGCGGAACCACGTCTCGAGCGCGACCGCCGCCGCGTACGGTGTGCGCGCGTTGCCGACGACGCGCAGGGCCGTCCTGTAGAGCGGCCGGTAGGCGCGGGCCGACGGGTCGGATGCGAACAGCTGCGCGAGCGCGGCCGCACGCCGGGGTGCGCGGAACGCCGGCACGGTCTCGTCGCCCCACACGGCCAGGTAGCGGCCGAACGTCGACGGGTACCCGGCGCCGAGGCGGGCGAGGTCCTGCGGCTTCGGGCTCGGCGCGTAGCTCCACACCGTGTACGTGTCGTCCACGTGGAGGCCGCCAGGACGCAGGGCCACGCCGCCGTCCGCATAGAGCTGCGAGGCCTCGCCGCTCGCGTACGCGACCGGGGTCGCCGCCGCGGGCAGGTGATCGTCCGCGAGCGCGCGCACGAAGAATCGCTGGCGGACCCAGCGCGATGGGTCGTCGGCGCGCCGGGGCAGCGTCTCGTCGTCGGTGAGCACGCTGCGGTCGCCCACGGGGTGCGCGAGGTTGACCGTCAGCGCCTCGTCCCACACGTCGTTCTCGAAGCGGTCGAGCGTGGTCGCGCGCCAGTAGCGCGCCTCGGCCGGCGCCTGCACCTCGAACACGGTGGTCGGCCGGCCGGGGAAATGGATGCCCCGGTACTGGCTGCGCCAGATGTAGGCGACGCTGACCTGGTCGCCGGCCGAGTACGGGTTCCAGCGCTGCCAGTCGACGACGCCGCCCGGCGTGACCGCGGCGGCCGCCGAGGCGGCGACGGCGGCCAACACGACCAGTGCGCCGGCGGCGAGCGCCGGGCGCGGGGCCGTCCGCGAGCCGAGCGCGCCGAGCAGTAGCAGGCATCCCGCGAGCAGGATGACGCCGCGAGCGAGGACGCCGGAGCCGCCGAGCAGCGTCGTCGGCCACGCCGACCCGGCCGCGAGCACCACGCAGGCGGCCACCGGCCGGCGCGCCGCAATGGTCAGGGCGAGCCCGAGCGCGAACGCGAAGATCGCGAAGAGCACCAGCGCGTGCATCTCGGGGTGCAGGTGGGGGTCGAAGGGAACGGTGAGCGCGTAGAAGCTGCGCAGCCCGTCGTCGGCGCGGTCCCACGGCCCGCCCGCCGTCAGCGTGTCGGCGGCCACGGCCGCGGCGACAAGTGCTGCGGCGATGGCGAGCACGCCGCGGGCCAGCGCACGGCTCGCCACGACGGGAACGAGGGCCAGGACAAGCATGGCGACGACCCGCGCCGTGCCTGACACGGGTTGCTCGAGCCGCAGCCAGCACCCGGCCATGAAGACGGCGAGCGGCACCCACACGAGGACCGTCCTACGCACCGGCCGCTGCCCGGAGTGGACGGTCGCCGAGGACCTGGGCGAGGTCGTCGCCGCTGGCCGCGACGGCGACGGCGACGCCCGCCGCCGAGAGGCGCAGCAGGTCGGCCGTCGGGACGGCACTCCGCCCGGAGAACGAGCCGGCGTCTACGAAGACCAGTGCGACCCGGCGTCCGCCCGAGGCGCGCTCCACGAGCCGGTCGGCCAGCGCGCGTGGGACGGCGGCGGTCACGACCACGAGCTCCCCGAGACGTGTGAGCGGGCCGTCCTCGGCGCCGAGGAGCGCAGCGGCCGACTTGATGCCGTCCGGCTCGGCGGCCGCGAGCGCGTCGTAGGCCGCGTGCCAGTCGCGCTCCGAGGCGACGTGGTGGTACTCGGGCTGCGCGCGGTTGAGCGCGAGCAGCGCGGCGCGCCCGGCCGTCGCGAACGCGCGCAGCAGCGATCCGGCGGCCCGGACCTGCACGTCGAAGCTCGGACCGGCCGGTGCGCCGGCCGCATCGAGCAGGATCGCCAGCTCGTCGCGCGGCGCGTCCTCGAAGTCCTTGACCATGAGCGCGCCGCGCTTGGCCGTGGACGGCCAGTGCACGCGGCGGAGCGACTCGCCCTGCTGGTGCTCGCGTACGCCGTGGAAGTCGAAGCCGCTCGGCCGGCGCAGGAGCAACCGCCGGCCTCCGGCGCCGCGCGTCCCGCTCTCCGTGAACACGCCAGCGAGCTCGACGAGGCGCGGGTGCACGAGCAGCGCGCCGCCGTCCCCGATGGGCGACTCCCCGCACGCGAGGCCGAACGGGTCCTCCACAGTCGCTGACGCACCGGTGAAGGCATACCGCCCGCGCGGGACGCGGCGGAGCGTGATCCGGCCGGTCGCGAAGCCGCCGTGCGGCGTGAGCGCGATCCGGTGCTCGCCGAGCCGCCCGAGTCGCTCCGTGACCGAGAGAACGGCGGGCCGGAGGCCTCGCGTCAGCTGGGCGCGGAGCACCAGCATGACGTCGTCGCCTTCCAGCTGCACGTCTCGGCCGGCGCGGCGCGAAACCGAGGCCGGACGGCGCGCGGCTCGCACCCAGAGCGCTGCCGCGAGGGCGCCGGCCACCAACCCGATCGCCACCGGGTACAGCGTCCGGGCCCCCAGCAGCCACGCGGCCGCGTACAGCACGCACCCGAGCGCGAGCGTCAGGCGGCCGCGGCGGGTCACACCGGGACGGGCGTCCGGGCCAGTGCGTCCTGGATGGCGTCCTCCGCGCTGACGCCGGCCGACCGCTGCTCGGGCGCCACGATCAGCCGGTGGGCGAGTGCCGGCACGGCGAGCACCTTGACGTCGTCGGGCTCGACGTAGTCGCGCCCGTCCGCGAGCGCGCGCGCCTTGGCGATCCGCAGCAGGGAGACGCCGGCTCGCGGGCTCGCCCCGAGCGCCAGGCGGGCGTCGCCGCGGGTGTGGCGCAGAACGGCGACGACGTAGCGGTTCACGCTCTCCTCGACGAAGACGTCGCGCGCCTCGGCGATCAACGCGCGGATCGTCTCCGCCGTCGTCACGGGCTCCAGCGCCTCGAGGGGCTCGTCGCTCGTTTGCTCGCGGAGCATCGCCGCTTCCTCGCCGAGCGCCGGGTACCCGATCGAAATCCGCATCGTGAAGCGGTCGAGCTGCGCCTCGGGCAGCGGGTAGGTGCCCTCGTACTCGAGCGGGTTCTGCGTGGCCATGACCATGAACGGCCGTGGGAGCGCGTACGTGACGCCGTCCACCGTGACCTGGTTCTCCTGCATGCACTCGAGCAGCGCGGACTGGGTCTTCGGCGACGCGCGGTTCACCTCGTCGACGAGCAGGAGGTTCGTGAACACCGGGCCCGGGCGGAAGTCGAATTCGTTGACGCGTTGGTCGAAGACGTTCACGCCGGTGACGTCGGACGGCAGCAGGTCGGGCGTGAACTGCAGGCGAGAGAAGGAGCAGTCGACCGAGCGGGCGAGCGCCTTCGCCAGCATCGTCTTCCCGACGCCGGGGAAGTCCTCGATGATCAGGTGCCCCTCCCCGACGAGGCAGAGGACGGCGAGGCGCAGCGTTTCCTCGGGCGCGTGCACGACGCGGCCGACGTTCGCGGCGACGGCGGCGAGCAGCCCCGCCGCCTCCGTCGCGCCAGCCGTGGGGCGCGGCTCGCTACGCGCGTCCACCGAGCACCCGCTCCACCTCGTCCAGCACCGCCGCAGCAACCGCGGTCTTCGGCGCGCGCGGCACCTCGCGGCGCGCGTCGCCCGAGAGGATCACCACCTCGTTCTCGTCGCTGTCGAAGCCGAGCCCGTTGGCCGACACGTCGTTGTAGACGAGCAGGTCGAGACGCTTTCGCTCCAGCTTCTCGGCCGCGCGCGCGAGCCCGTCGCCACCGGCCTCGGCGGCGAAGCCGACGAGCACCTGGCCGTTCTGGCGCCGCTCCCCGAGCTCGCGCAGGACGTCCGTGGTCGGCTCGAGCTCGAGCGCCCAGGCCTTCGCGAACTTGGGCCGCTTGCCGGCGAGCGCCATGGCCGGGCGGTAGTCGGCGACGGCCGCGGCCATGATCACGACGTCCGCGTCCGCCCGGGCGAGCGCCTCGCGCTCCATGTCCGCCGCGGACGGTGTCTCGACGACCGTGACGCCAGCGGGCGCCGGCACCGCGAGGTTGGCCGCGAGCAGCGTGACGTCGGCGCCGCGGCGGTGCGCCTCTTCGGCGAGGGCGACGCCCATGCGCCCGGACGACCGGTTGCCGACGAAGCGCACGGCGTCGATCGGCTCGCGGGTGCCGCCTGCGCTGATCAGAAAGCGCCTGCCGGCCAGCGAGCCGCTGCCAAGCAGTGCCGCGCACGCGGCGAAGATCTGCTCGGGCTCGGCCATCCGACCCGCGCCCCACTCGCCCTCGGCCAGCTCGCCCTCCTCGGGGCCGACGAGCTCGGCGCCGCGCTCGCGCAGCAGGGCGACGTTCGCCTGTGTCGCCGGGTGCTCCCACATGCGCACGTTCATGGCCGGCGCGACCACGAGCGGCCCGCGGTGCGCGAGCGCCGCCTCGGTCAGCAGGTTGTCGGCGAGCCCGTGCGCCAGCTTCGCGATCGTATTCGCGGTCGCCGGCGCGACGACCAGCAGGTCGGCGCGCGTGAGGTGCAAGTACGGGTCGTCACCGGCCGGACGTCGTGCCAGCGCGCGGAAGGTCTCGGCGGTGACGAACCGCTCGGCGCCAGGCGTGACCAGTGGAACGACCTCGTGCCCCGCCTTGACGAGAAGCCGGGTGAGCTCACACGCCTTGTAGGCGGCAATCCCCCCGGAAACACCCTGCAAGATCCGCGCCATTCGCTGAATTGTGCCCCACCGGCGGAGGCCGGGTTCCCCCGGCCGCAGCCACAGCGCGGGCACACGCGTCAAGATCGAAACCCCTGAAATCGTCATGGCCTCCGCGACAGCGGAGGTCGGATTTTCAGGGGTAGGTGTACTTGATCTTGCCCTCGGCGATTTCTTCGAGGGCCATGGTCAAGTAGTTCTTGCTGCGCGACTCGACGAGCGGCGGGGCGAAGTCCTCGAAGGTGCCCTCACCGAGCTGCTGGTGGTAGTTGTTGATCTGCCGGGCGCGCTTCGCGGCCGCGATCACGAGCGAGTAG
>DASTZE010000212.1:0-3941 GCA_035764425.1 Gaiellaceae bacterium | reverse complement strand
CGCCGACGATCCGCTCGACGGCGAGTTCCTGATCGGCTCCGGAGACTGGATGCATCGCAACCTCTCCGAGCGGGTCGAGGCGGCGGTGCCGATCCGCGAGCGCCGCCTGCGCAAGCGCCTATGGGAGATCCTCGAGGTCTGCCTCGCCGACCACCGGAATGCCTGGCAGATGCAGTCAGACGGCAGCTACGTCCAGCTCGTGCCCGAGCCCGGCGACGAGGGCGCCGCCCTCCTCGGCACGCACGAGACGATGATGCGGCTCGCGCTCGCCCGCCACGGGCACTGACCTAGCCACGCCACCAGGTGCGCTCGCGAGCGCGATCCGTCCCGCCGGTGCGATCGAGCGCGTCCAGCTCGGCGAGGTCCTCGTCCGTGAGCCGGAAGTCCATGATCCCGGCGTTCTCGGCGATGCGCTCGCGGTGGGTCGACTTCGGGATTACCGGGACGCCGCGTTCGATGCACCAGCGCAGCAGCACCTGGGACGGAGTACGCGCGTGACGCCGCGCCACTCGCGTAACGGTCTCGCTTTCCAGGTAGCGGCCCGTTCCGAGCGTGCTGTACGCCTCGAGCACGATCCCGTGCCGGCCGCACCAGTCGAGCAGGGCCTGGCGGTACTCGTAGGGGCTGAACTGCACCTGGTTCACGACGGGCGCGATCGTCGCCGTGGCGAGCACCTGCTCCAGGTCGTCGACGCCGAAGTTCGAGACGCCGATCGATCGTGCGTACCCCGCCTCACGCGCCCGCTCCATCCCGGGCCAGGCCCGTGTCGGGCCACCCCCGGGCCAGTGCACGATGTACAGGTCGACGCGATCGAGCCCGAGCCGTTCCAGGCTGCGCTCCGCCTCGGCGACCGGGTTGTCGCGGCGGGGTTGGAACTTCGTCGTGACGAACACCTCGTCACGGGGAACGCCGCTTTCGCGCAGCCCCTGCCCCACGCTCCGCTCGTTGGCGTAGGCCTGAGCGGTGTCGATGTGCCGGTACCCGAGCTCGAGCGCCCACCGAACGGCGTTCACGCACTCCGGGCCGTCGGGCACCTGCCAGACGCCGAGCCCGAGGAACGGCATCGCCCTGCCGTCTGCGAGCACCAGCGCACGTCCGTCCTCGGTTACAGCACCCATTGCCGCTACCCATGCTGCCTACCGCTGGTCAGGCAGCGTAGGAGCCGGGCTCCCAGGCGCGGGTGCTGACGCCGTCAACGCATTCACGACGGCGCTCGGCCGTCTCTGCGCGGTGCTCGAGGCCACCAGCCCGGAACGGCCGCGCGGTACGCGTCGTACTCGGCGCCGAATTGCCGGTGCAGGGTCGGCTCCTCGTACCAGTGCACGAACGACCAGACCGTGACGCCGAACGCCAGCGCGTAGACGACGAGCGCCGAGCTGCCGAGCACCGCCGCCTGCCCCAGGATGACGGCCGCGACAGCGAGGTACATCGGGTTTCTCACATAGCGGTAGAGGCCCCCGACCACGAGGTGCTCGGTCGGCACGGGCGGCGCGGGCGTTCCGACGCCTTCGAACACGAAGCGCGCGAAGGCCTCGAGCAGCGCAGCGGCGCCCACGACGACGAGCAGCCAGCCGAGTGCCCGCAGCCAGACCGGTGGGTCGGTCGACTCCCACCCCGTAAGGAGCCACGGCACGAGCCCGGCGACCACGCCGGGCGCAACGCCGAGGAAGAGCAGCGAGCCTGCCGCCGCCCGCACGCGCGTCATGGAGCGAGGTCGGCGAGATCCAGCTCGGCGATCCGTTCCGGGTCGGCCAGGAAATCGATCTCGGCGATCTTGCCGTTCGCGATCGTGATGGCGGCGATCGAGAACGGCCGCCCGTGCAGGAACACGACGGCGCCGACGGCGCCGTTGACGAGCACCCGGCGCGTGACGAGCTCGGGCCGGGCCCAGAGCATCGCCTGGCCGGCGACGGTCTCCGCCCCGCGGAGGTGCTGCGAGAGACCGGTCACCGCGCCGCCGTCGGCTCTGAGCACGACGTCCGGGTCGAGCAGCGTGACCAGCCGGTCGAAATCGCCCTCCCGTGCCGCCGCGATGAAGGCGTCGACGACTTCCCATTGGGCATCCAGGTCGGCGTCGGGAACGGGCGCGGCGCCGCGCACGCGCCGGCGGGCACGGCTGGCGAGCTGGCGCGTCGCGTCCGGCGAGCGGGCGACGATCGGGGCGATCGACTCGAACGGCACGGCGAACATGTCGTGCAGCACGAAGGCCAGGCGCTCGGCCGGCGTAAGCGTCTCGAGCACGATCAGCAGCGCGAGCCCGACCGAGTCGGCGAGCAGCGCCTCGTGCTCGGGGTCGCTGCCGTCAATCGGGTCGATGATCGGGTCGGGGACATGGACGTCGAGCGGTTGCTCCCGCCGCCGGCTTCGCGTGCGCAGCATGGTCAGGGCGACTCGTCCGACGACGGTGACGAGCCAGGCCTCGAGATTGTCGATCTCGTCGGCCTCCGACCGGCTGAGCCGGATCCACGCCTCCTGGACGGCGTCCTCGGCCTCGCTCGTCGAGCCGAGCATGCGGTAGGCGACGGCCCGCAGCCGGGGCCGGTGCTCCTCGAATCGATCTGCGAGCCAGTCGCGCTCGGTCATCGCTTCGTAGACCCCGCCCGGGCGTGGAATGTGACGTCACATCGCGAAGCCGGGCGGCGTCTTCTCTTCGAGAACGAAACGAAAAGGAGACGCACAGTCATGACCTCAGAGACCTACCCGAGACCTGTTTCAGCGCCGCGAGTCCAGGCGACCACCTCGCTGTCGTCGGGTCGCGGCGTCGCCGTTTTGATCCTGCTCTGCCTCGTCCAGTTCATGGACGTCCTCGATGCCTCGATCCTCAACATCGCCCTGCCGTCGATCAAGCGCGACCTCGGCTTCACGCAGGAGAGCCTGCAGTGGGTCGTCAACGGCTACATCCTGACCTACGGGGGGTTCCTGCTCCTCGGCGGGCGTGTGGCCGACCTGCTCGGCCGTCGCCGGGTGCTCGTCACCGGCCTGATCGTGTTCGCCGGCTCCTCACTCGTGGGCGGCCTGGCGCAAGGCGAGTCGCTGCTCATCGCCGCCCGCTTCGCGCAAGGGCTGGGCGCCGCCATGCTCTCCCCGGCGGCCCTCTCGTCGCTGACAACGATCTTCCGCTCGGGCCGCGAGCGCCACACCGCGCTCGGGGCCTGGGCGGCGGTATCCGGCCTGGGCGGAGCCGCCGGCGTGCTCTTCGGCGGCCTCCTGACGGAGGGGCCGGGCTGGCGCTGGGTGCTGTTCGTGAACATCCCGTTCGCCGCCGTCGCGCTCGTCGGCGCCTTCGTGCTGCTCCAGCGTGAACGCGGGTCGGCCCGGCTCGCCCACTTCGACGCCCTGGGCGCCTTCCTCGTCACCGGCGGAATGCTCCTGCTCGTCTACTCGCTGGTGAAGGCGCCCGACGTCGGCTGGGGCGCGGCTCGCACGATCGGCGGCCTTGCGCTCGCCGGCGTGGCGCTGGTCGCGTTCGTAGTCAACGAGCGTCGGGTGGCCAACCCGCTGATCCCGATGTCGATCCTGCGGGTCAAAGGGGTGGCCGCTGCGGACGTGACGCAGCTCGTGACCGCGGCGGGCTTCCTGCCGATGTTCTTCTTCCTGACGCTCTACATGCAGACCGTGCTCGGCTACTCGCCGATCCAGACCGGCCTGGCGTACCTGCCGCTGACGGCGGGATTCATTGTCGCGTCGAGCATCTCGTCCCAGCTGTTCGCGCGTGTCGGCACCAAGCCGGTGATCGTGGTCGGCGCCGTGATCGCCGCGGGCGGGCTGTACTGGCTGTCACGGATCCCGGTGGACGGCACGTACGTGTCGGACATCCTCCCCGGCCTGCTGATCTCCTCGGTCGGCCTGGGCGGCGTGTTCGTCGGAGCGACGACGGCCGCAAACGCCGGGATCAGCGAGGACAAGGCCGGGCTCGCCGCGGGCCTCCTGAACACGGGCAC
>DASTZE010000211.1:0-15961 GCA_035764425.1 Gaiellaceae bacterium | reverse complement strand
ACGAATCGAGCGAAGGTCAACGGAAGCAACGACCACGACGCGTCCTTGACATGCCTTTTGCCTGAGTCAGACCGACGGGAGTGAGCAGCCTCACCGTCCAAGCGGACGGCACCCCGATCCTCAGACACAGGCTTTGCCGTTGGTTTGTGGGCGGTAGGGCCGTGTGCGTCGGTGGCGGATGCCGAGTCGGCGGCAGGCGAGTGCGTGCACGGCGGCCCGGTAGGCGGAGCCGTTGTCGGTCAGGACGCGTTCGACGCGGATGCCGTAGCGGGCGTAGAAGGCGACGGCGCGGCGCAGGAAGGCGGCAGCGGTGACGGCCTTCTCGTCGTCCAGCACTTCGACGTAGGCCAGGCGGCTGTAGTCGTCGACCGCGACGTGCACGTACTCCCAGCCGGCCACACCAATGCGCCGACCGTCGATCCGCGTTTTGGCTTGGCTCGTGCGGCTGCCGCTGATGCGGTGGCCGACACCGCGGATCCGTCCAAGCTTCTTGACGTCGACGTGGACGAGCTCGCCGGGGCGTGAGCGCTCGTAGCGGATCGGCTGCTCGAGCCCGATCCGCCCCAGCCGGCCCATGCCGCGACGGCCGAGGATGACCGAGACCGTCGAGAGCGGCATCGCCAACGCTTCCGCGATCTCGGCCGCCGTCATCCGCAGCCCGCGAAGCAACACGATCACACGAATCCGGTCGTCTGGCGTCCGATTCGCCACCCGCCGCGGCGCCGACGAGCGGTCGAACAAACCGGCCTCGCCCTCGGCCCGATACCGGCGCACCCACTTCCGCGCACAGCGCACGCTGACGCCGGCAGCCTCCGCTGCCGCCCTCAGCGTCCATCCCTGATCAAGCACCCGACCGGCCAACGACCGCCGACCGCTCCAACTGAGCGCCGCGTTACCGTGAAGCTTCATCCGGATCCCCTCCTTGGGACTGAGCTGCCGAGACAGCGCTCAGCCTCCAAGGAGGCCCGGATGAACCAACGTCCTTAGGAACTACACCTAGAGCAGCCCGTCGACATCGGCGCGGAGCGTGCGCGCCTGGTCGACGAAGCCGAGCTTCGCGTAGAGCGCGCGGGCGCCCTCATTCGGCGTGTCGACGCCGAGAACGAGGTACGGGCGGTCGTCGTCGCGGAGGATCCGCGCGGCCGCGCGCACGAGGGCCTCGGCGACGCCGCGCCTGCGTGCCTCCGGTACGACGTAGACGCCGAACACAAAGCCGAACCCGGGGTTTGCGGTGCTCAGGTACAGGGTTCCGACGATGGTGCGGTCGTCATCGGCGACCAGCACCGCGTTGTCGTTCAGCAGCGCCGGCGTGAACGGATGCGGCGGGTACGGCGTGTAGCTCGCCTCCGCGGTGAAGGCGTCCCACAGCTCGCGCAGGCGTTCCGCATCGGCGTTCGTGGCGGCGCGGATCCTCAACGGCGGGCATTCTCTCCCAGGCGGGTAGAGTCGCGCGCCGTGGAGCAGGTCTGGTTCGACGAGCTCTCGGAGCTCATCCGCATCCCGAGCGTGAGCGCGGATTCGGCCCGCGCCGGAGATGTCCTGGCAGCCGCCACCTGGGTGCGCGACTTCGTCCGCAAGGCCGGCGGCGAGGCCGAGCTCGTCGAGACCGGCGCGGCCGCGCCGCTCGTCATCGGCGAGATCCGCGCCTCGTCCGGCGCCGCCGACGCACCGACCGTGCTCCTCTACGGGCACTTCGACGTCCAGCCGCCGGCGCCGCTCGACCTCTGGGATTCGCCGCCGTTCGAGCTGACGGTCAGCGGCGAGTGGCTCGTCGCTCGCGGCGTCGCGGACGACAAGGGCCAGCTGTGGTGCATGCTCAAGGCCGCGCAGCTGCTCGCCGAGTCCGGCGACCTGCCTGTCAACCTGCGCGTCTGCTCGGACGGCGAGGAGGAGATCGGCGGTCACTCGATCGTCGACTTCCTCGCCGACGACGAGCGCGGCGCAGACGCGGCCGTGATCTTCGACAGCGGGATGACGAAGCGCGGTATCCCCGAGTTCTCGATCGCAACCCGCGGGCTCGTGTACTTCCACGTGCGCGTGCACACGGGCGAGCGCGACCTGCACTCGGGGCTCTACGGCGGCGCGGCGCTCAACGCCACGCACGCGCTGATGCAGACGCTCGCCGGCGTCGTACCGCGCGACGGCCGGCTGCCCGAGCCGCTCCGCGCCGGCGTCGCGGAGCCGACCGAGCAGGAGCTCGCCGACTGGGCAACGCTCGTCCCCGGCGTGGACCTCCTGATCGACCAGGGCGCGCGCCCGTCCGACCCGGAGGCTGCGCGCGACTTCTACATCCGCACCTGGGCCGAGCCGGCGGTCGACGTCAACGGCGTCAAGGGCGGCTCGCCGCAGCTCCAGAAGACCGTGCTTCCTGTCCTCGCCGAGGCCAACCTTTCCATCCGCCTCGCGCCCGGACAGGACCCCGATGTCATCGCGCCGGAAGTCGAGCGGCTGCTGCGCGAGGCCGCGCCACCGGTCGCAGTGGTCGAGGTCGAACGCTGGTCGGACGCGCGCCCGGGGCTCATCCCCGCCGACGCGCCGGCCGTGCGCATCGCGCAGGACAGCTTCGAGGAGGTCTTCGGCGTCCGGCCGCTGCTCGTCCGCTCGGGCGGGACGCTGCCCATCGTCCCGGCGCTCTCCGATAAGGGCATCCCGACGATCATCACCGGCATCGCGCTCATCGAGAGCAACGTGCACTCGCCCAACGAGCGCGTGCTCCTCGATTACATGCCCAAGGGCGTCGACGCGGCGCGGGCGTGTTTTCGGGCGTTTGCGGCGCTCCGGTAGTGGGCCGCAACTTTCAGCGTGTCGGGACAGTCCTCTTCCGGGGACTGTCCCACGGCGGCGGGTTGTGGACCCACCGCCCGCCGGCCATCGTCGCTACCACTTCCGCGCCGGCCACGTCCTCCAGCGGGTCGCAGTCGAGCACGACCAGGTCGGCCAGGTAGCCCGGTAGCAGCTTCCCGCGGCGGCGCTCGTCGCCCGCCAGCCAGGCCGGCGTGACGCACGTCGCGACCAGCGCCTGCTCGACCGTTACCGCCTGCTCGGGCCGCCAGGCCGGCCGGTCGTCGAGCGTCCGGAGCACGCCTGCCCGGATTCCCGCCAGCGGGTCCAGCTCCTCGATCGGCGCGTCCGAGCCGTTCGCGACCACGGCACCCGAGTCGATCAGCGAGCGGAACGCGTACGCGCCCTCCAGCCGACCGGCCCAGAAGCGTTCGGCCACGTCGCGGTCGGCCGTCGCATGGCTGAACTGCACCGACGCCGCGACGCCGAGCGCGGCGAACCGCGCGATGTCGGACGAGGCGAGCAGCTGCGCATGCTCGATGCGCGGCCGTAGGCCGCGCGGCGCCCAGTCATCGCGGGTCTCGTCGAACGCGTCCAGCGCGTCCCGGTTCGCACGATCGCCGATCGCGTGCACGGCGACGGGCCAGCCGGCGCGGGCGCCCCGGCGCACGGTTTCGGCGAGCTCATCGCGGCTGGTGATCTCGACCCCCGTGCCGTCGAGGAGGCGGGCGGTCTGGGAGCCGAGCGTGCCGTCCATGAACGTCTTCAGGTAGCCGAGCCGGAACCAGTCGTCCCCCAGGCGGGCGCGGAGCCCCAGGGCTTCGATCTCGGCGAGCTTGTTGGCCGGCAACGACTGCCAGACGCGCAACGTGAGCGCGTGCTCGGTGTGCAGGCGCTGGAACAGGCGGTTTGCGCCCAGCCAGCCGTCCTTGTCGTGCACCGCGGTGACGCCGCGCGCCGCCGCGACGCGAAGCGCAGCGCGCATGGCGGCGATGTACTCGTCGTCGGTCACCTCGACGTGGAGGTCGCGGAACCGCCAGGCCGCCGCCTCGCGCAGGACGCCGGTCGGCTCGCCGGCCGCGTCGCGCTCGACCACGCCGCCGGCCGTCTCGAGGTCGCCGTTCGCCCGGGCGAGGGCCGCCGAGTTCAGCCAGAGCGAGTGCGAGTCGCGCGCCAGCAGCGCAGCCGGCACGGCTCCGGTCACCGCATCGAGATCCGCCCGCGTCGGCTCGGCGCCCCAGTCGGCCCCGCGCCAGCCGCGGCCGCGCAGCCACCCGCCCGGCCGCACGCCGCCGAGCGCCTCGCGCACGAGCACGAGCGCCTCGTCGAGCGACCGCGTGTCCTCGAGGCGTACCTCGCTGCGCGCCACGGCCCACGTCGGGAAGTGCACGTGCGCATCGCTGAAGCCCGGGACGACGCAGCGGCCGCCGAGGTCGACGCGGTCGGGGCTCGCCAGGGCGCGCTCGTGGACGCCGACGCCGCCTGCGATCTCGTCGCCCGCGATCGCGAGCGCGCGCGCCACCGGAAGAGCCCGGTCGAGCGTGCGGATGATGCCGTTCTCGAGGATCATGAGGCCGCGTACACCACCACGTCGCCGCCGTCGTCGCGTCGCGCGGCGCCCTGCCCGACGAGGTACTCGAGGTGCGCGCGCGTTTCCGCGAGCGCGAACCGCCGCAGGACCGGGGACAGCGGCTCGGGGAAGACGTGCAGCGACGCCTCGTATGCGCTGCGCGGGCCCTCCGCCAAAGTGGCCGCCGTCTGGTCCAGCCGCTTGTCGTGGTGGGCGGCGATCTGTCGCGCGCGCCCGGCCGGGTCCTCGACCGGCGTCCCGTGACCGGACAGCGCCACGCGCGGAGCCAGCTCGCCGATCCGTCGCAGCGAGCCGAGGTAGTCGGCCAGCGGGTTCTCGCGGGCGTTCGGGTAGACCCCGACCGTCGGCGTGATCGGCGTGAGAATCGTGTCGCCCGCGATGAGCACGTCGTCGCGGAGCAGCACGAGGTGCCCGTCGGCGTGCCCGGGGAGATGGAAGACCTCCCAGCCGTCCACCGAGTCGCCCTCGTCGACCGGCTGCGGGTCGGGCGCCGCATGCACCGCCGCGCGCAGTAGGCCGGCCTCGCCGCGCATGCGCTCGACCTCGCCGTCGGGCAGGCCGTGCCGCCGCATGTACGCGGCGAGCACGCCGGTCGAGCCGCCGCCCCAGGCGTTGCGGCACTGCTCGTAGTCGACGGCGCCCTGCAGCACGGGCGCGGCGGTGAGCTCGGCGACCTCCGCCGCGGCGCCCACGTGGTCGGGGTGGAAGTGCGTGATGAAGATCCGCGCCACGTCGACACCCTCCAGCACGCGCTTCCAGCGCTCCCGCGCGTCCGGCAGCCCGAGCCCCGTGTCGACCACCGTCCACCCGTCGTCCGAGGCGACGAGGTAGCAGTGCACGTGGTCGATCCCGAACGGCAGCGCGAAGGTGACGCGGAAGACGCCGGGGACGATCTCCTCCATGCCGCTATTCAACCTGTGGCGGCGACCCATGAAAGAATCGCCGTCCGCCATGACCCTGCTATTACGCGTCGAGAACGTGAAGCGCCGGTTCGGCGGCATCCTTGCGCTGGACGACGTCTCGCTGTACCTCGACGAGGGAACGATCGCCGGCCTGATCGGCCCGAACGGCGCCGGCAAGACGACCCTCTTCAACGTCGTCACGCGGCTCTACCGGCCGGAGGGCGGGGAGGTCGCTTTCGACGGGCAGGATCTGCTCAAGCTTCCGGCCCACCGGATCGTCGGCATCGGGATCGCGCGCACGTTCCAGAACGTCGCCCTGTTCCATGACATGACGGTGCTCGAGAACGTCATGCTCGGCGGGCATCCGCGCTTCAGCTCGCGCGAGGAGGGCGAGGCGCGTGAGGCAGCGCTCGGCGCGCTCGACTACCTCGGCCTCGCCGACCTGGCGGAGCGGCCCGCCGCCGGCCTGCCGTTCGGAACGCTGAAGCGGATCGAGATCTCGCGCGCGCTCGTGTCGAAGCCCCGGCTGCTCCTGCTCGACGAGCCGGCAAGCGGCCTCAACCACGAGGAGGTCGACGAGCTCGGCGGCCTGATCCGGCGGCTGCGGGACGACTTCGACCTGACGATCCTGCTCGTCGAGCACCACATGGCGCTCGTCATGTCCGTATCTGAGCGCGTCCACGTCCTCAACTTCGGCCGCAAGATCGCCGAGGGGCTCCCGGACGAGGTGCGCGCGAACCCGCAGGTCATCGAGGCCTACCTCGGCGCGCCGCCGCCCGAGGTCGCACCTACCACGGAGGGCGATGGCGCCCCTGCTTGAGCTCCGCGGCGTGCAGGCCCGCTACGGGCCGATCGTCGCGCTCCACGACGTTTCGATCACCGTCGGCGAGGGCGAGGTGGTCGCGCTGCTCGGCGCCAACGGCGCGGGCAAGACGACGACGCTGCGAGCGATCTCCGGGCTCGTCTCGACGACCGGGGAGGTCGTCTACGCCGGCTCGCAGGTCCGCCGCGCGACGCCCGAGCGGCTCGCCCGGCTCGGCCTCGCGCACGTGCCCGAGGGGCGCGGGCTCTTCCCCGAGCTGACCGTCTGGGAGAACCTGCGCATGGGCGCGTACGTCCGCCGCGACCGCCGCGGCGTCAAGACCGACCTTGACCGCGCGGTCGAGCACTTCCCGTGGATTCGCGAGCGCCGCCACCAGCACGCGGCGACGCTGTCCGGCGGCGAGCAGCAGATGCTCGCCGTCGCCCGCGCGCTCGTCGCCCGGCCGAGACTGCTGATGCTGGACGAGCCCTCGCTCGGGCTCGCGCCGCTGGTCACGCAGGAGGTCTTCCGCGTCGTGCACGAGCTCAACGAGCAGGAGGGTCTCACCGTGCTGGTCGTCGAGCAGAACGCGCAGATCGCCCTGACGGTGTCGCACCGCGCCTATGTGCTCGAGGTCGGGCGCGTGGCGGTCGAGGGGTCGAGCGCCGAGCTGCGCGAGCACGAGGGCGTCCGGAGGTCGTACCTGGGCTACTGATGCTGCCGCTCGCCTTCACGTGGTCCGACTTCTTCCAGCAGGTCGTGTTCGGCCTCGCGATCGGGGCGGTGTACGCGAGCCTCGCGCTCGCGATCGTCCTCATCTACCGGACGACGCACGTCGTCAACTTCGCCCAGGGCGAGATGGCGACGTTCACCACCTACATCGCGTGGACGCTCACGGCCAATCACGGGTGGTCGTTCTGGCCGGCGTTCTTCGCGACGATCGTGATCGCCTTCGGGCTCGGCGCGGCGACGGAGCGGGTGATCATCCGTCCGTTCGAGCGCGGCGACCCACTCACGCTGATCCTGGTGACGATCGCGCTCTTCGTGATCTTCAACGGCCTTATCCAGTGGATCTGGGGTCCTGAGCAAAAGGTGTTCCTCGGCGCCTTCACGCCCAAGCCGTTCGACATCGGCGGTGTTGCGATCTCTCGCCAGGACGTCGGCGTCATCGTCGTGACGCTCATCACGGTGACCGTGCTCTGGCTGTTCTTCCGCTTCACGAAGCTCGGCCTCGCCATGCGAGCGGCGGCGATCGCGCCGGTCGCCAGCAGACTCATGGGCGTTCGCGTCGGCTGGATGTACGCCGCGGGGTGGGGGTTCGCGGCGAGCCTCGGTGCGGTCTCGGGGATGATGGTCGCGCCGGTCGTCTCGCTCAGCCCGTCGATGCTGCAGTCGGTTCTCGTCTACGCGTTCGCAGCCGCAGTCCTGGGCGGGATCGAAAGCCCGGTCGGGGCGGTGGTCGGCGGCCTCCTGCTGGGGCTCGCGACGACGCTGCTCGGCGCGTACGTCAGCTTCATCGGCGTCGACCTCGAGCTCCCCGTGGCCTTCAGCGTCCTCATCCTCGTCCTGCTCTTCCGGCCTGCCGGACTGCTGGGCCGACAGGTGCTGAGGCGCGTCTGATGCCGATCTGGCTGCGCGTCGCAGGCTATGCCGCGCTCGTTGCGGTGATCATCGCGCTACCCCATTTCGTCGGCTCGTTCACGATCGCCGAGTTCACGTACGCGGCGGTGTTCGCGATGGCGCTCTTCGGCCTGGTCATCCTCACGGGGATCACCGGCCAGATCTCGCTCGGGCAAGGCGGCTTCATGGCGATCGGCGCCTACACGACCGCGATCCTGGCGACGAACCACGGCTGGCCGCAGCTGCTCACCGTGCCGGTGGGCGGGCTCGTTGCGGGCATCGCCGGCTTCCTGTTCGGCTTTCCGGCGCTCCGCCTGGCCGGCGTCTACCTCGCGCTCGCCACGTTCGCCCTGGCGGTCATCATCCCCTCGGTCGCGACGGCGTTCGACCACTTCACGGGCGGCAGCAGCGGCATCCTGCTCGAGCTGCCGACGAGCCCGATCGGCGCGCTCAGCGTGGACATGTGGCTCTACTACGTGACCTGGGGCACGGCGGCGGTGCTGTTCGTGGCCGCGCTCTGGTTCGTGCACGGCAAGCGCGGCCGTGCCCTGCGCGCGATCATGGAGAACGAGCTCGCCGCCACCTCGTCGGGCGTCAGCCTGACGCATTACAAGACGTTGGCCTTCGGCGTGTCCGCGTTTTACGCCGGCATCGCCGGTTCCTTCTACGGAATCCTGAGCTTCATCGTCACGCCGGGCCTCTTCCCGATCACGCTCTCGATCCTGCTCCTGGCCGGACTCGTCGTCGGCGGGGCCAGATCGTTCCTCGGGGCGATCGTCGGTGCGATCTTCGTCGAGTTCATCCAGGTGTACTCGGGGGACGTCCTCGGGCCGGTCATCAACACGGCGCAGAAGCTCGGGCTACCGATCGGCGACGTCGACAAGACGACCCCCGGAGTCCCGTCGGTGGTGTACGGCGTCATCCTGCTGCTCGTCTTGTTCCTCATGCCGCGCGGGGCGGCCGGCCTGTTCTCGCGCATTGCGGGCCTAACGAGGAGAGTCGTATAGTCGTCTCAAGTTGTTGGAACTTGGGGTCCAACTCGTAAAGAGGGAGCATTGAGGATGAAGAGGTTCATGCTGGTCCTCGGGTTGACGGCTGCCGTCGCGCTGCTGGCCGTCATTCCGGGAGCCCTTGGCCGCACACAGGCCACTCCGGGCGTCACGAGCACCAACATCAAGATCGGCACCACGCTGCCGCTCAGTGGCGTGGCCGCGATCTATTCGCGCATCGGCGTCGGAATGAGGGCGTGGTTCAGCTACGTCAATGCGCGCAAGTCGTCCGTCGATCACAAGCGCGGCGTCTACGGCCGCCAGATCACGCTCAACATCTACGACGACGGGTACCAGGAGGCCAACACTGTGCAGCAGACGCGCCGCGCGGTGGAGCAGGACGGGGTCTTCGCGATGCTCGGCGGCCTCGGCACCGAGAACCAGCTCGCCGTCCGCGACTACCTGAACCAGAAGAAGGTGCCGCAGCTCTACGTCTCGACCGGGCTTGCGGGCTTCGCCGACCTGAAGAACTACCCGTGGACGATCGGCTGGCAGCCCGACTACGCCCAGGAGGGCATCCTGCTCGGCAAGTACGTCAAGGCGAACATCCCGAACGCGAAGATCGGCGTCCTGTTCCAGAACGACGACTACGGCAAGCAGGAGCTCGAGGGCTTTCAGAACGTCGTCGGCAAGAACGCGATCGTCGCGTCGCGTGGCTATCCGCGCGGCGGCGGCTCGGCGGCGGTCACGCCGCTCATCCCGCAGCTCAAGGCATCAGGGGCGGACACGCTGTTCATCATCGCGACGCCGCAGGAGTCGTACACCTCGCTGGCGGTCGCCTACAAGATCGGCTGGAAGCCGAACAAGATCGTGAATTCGGTCGGCGCGACCGACACCTTCATGGCCGTCGCGAAGCAGATCGCCGGGTCGCCGGACGCGGTCGAGGGCGTTGTCACGGCCCAGTACTTGAAGGACCCGGTCAACCCGAAGTACGCCAACGATCCGCAGATCAAGCTGTACGAGAAGGTCATGGACAAGTACGCGCCGTCGTTCCCGAACCCGCGCGACGACGGGCTGTTCATCTACGGCATGGCGAAGGCCGACACGTTCGTGCAGGCGCTCTACCGCGCCGGCAAGAACCCGACCCGGCAGTCGCTCATGAACGCCGTTTCGCACCTGACGATCAAGAAGGACGGCTGGCTGATCCCGGGCGCGAAGCTCATCACGACGCCGAAGAGCGCCTTCCCGCTCCGCTACCAGACGCTGTCCCGCTACACGAACGGGCACTTCACGGAGTTCGGGAATCTCGTCCGGACGCGCTAGGCGCGGCCGACACGACGCAGTTCGGGGGGCCGGGAGACCGGCCCCCTCTTCGTGGTAGAAGGGCGCGTGGACTTCGAGCTCAACGACGAGCAGCAGCTCGTCCGCGCGACGGCGCGCGAGTTCTGCGACCGCGAGATCGTCCCGTTCGCCCGCGACTGGGATCGAACGGAGACGATGGACCGCGGGATCGTCGGCAAGCTGGCCGAGGTCGGGTTCCTGGGCGCTGCGCTGCCGGCCGAGCACGGCGGCATGGGCCTCGACACCGTCTCGTACTGCCTGGTCATGGAGGAGCTCGGTCGGGCCGACTCGTCCGTGCGCGGCATCGTCTCCGTGAACAACGGCCTGGTCGGCAAGACGATCGCGAAGTGGGGGACGAAGGAGCAGCGCGAGCGCTGGCTGCCCGGGCTGTCGAGCGGTGAGACGCTCGGCTGCTACGCGCTCACCGAGCCGGGCGCGGGGTCGGATCCGTCGTCGCTCGAGACACGGGCCGCGCCCGACGGCGAGGGCTGGGCGCTGACAGGCTCGAAGATGTTCATCACGCTCGGGACGTGGGCGGGGCTCGCGCTGGTGTTCGCCCGGGCCGAGGAGGGGGTGACGTGCTTCGTGGTGCCCACTGCGGCGGACGGGTTCTCGGCTCGCAAGGTCGAGGGCAAGCTCGGGCTGCGCGCGCAGGACACAGGTGAGCTCTCGCTCGACGGCGTGCTCGTCGGCCCCGATGCGGTGCTCGGCGACCTCGGCGGTGGGCTCAAGGTCGCGCTGTCGGCGCTGGACAACGGGCGCATCTCGCTGGCGGCCGGGGCGGTCGGGATCGCGCAGGGCTGCCTCGAGGCATGCCTCGCCTACGCGGCGGAGCGGCAGCAGTTCGGCAAGCCGATCGGCTCGTTCCAGCTCGTGCAGGAGCTGATCGCGGAAATCGCCGTCGAGACGCAGGCGGCCCGCCTCCTCGCCTGGCAGGCGGCCGCCGCCTCGGATGCGGGGCGACGCCACACGCTGGAGTCGTCGGTCGCGAAGCTGTACGCGAGCGAGGCGGCCGTGCGCGCGGCCAACGCCGCCGTGCAGGTCCACGGCGGCTACGGCTACGTCGACGACTTCCCGGTCGGCCGCTACCTGCGCGACGCCCGCGTCACGACGCTGTACGAGGGCACGAGCCAGATCCAGAAGCTGATCATCGGGCGCCTGCTGACCGGCGAGAGCGCGTTCATCTAGTCGCCGATCGTTACGCTCGTCTCGATGCCCGAAGCAGTCATCGCCGCCGCCACCCGCACGCCCATCGGGCGCGCGCGCAAGGGCTCGCTCGTCGACGCGCGCCCGGACGATCTCGTCGCCTTCGCCATCGACGCGGCGCTCGACAAGGTGCCCGGGCTCGACCGCGGCGACGTCGTCGACGTGATCGTCGGCTGCGGCTTCCCGCAGGAGCGCCAGGGCATGAACCTCGGCCGCCGCGCGGCGTTGCTCGCAGGCCTGCCCGAGCACGTGCCCGGCACGACCGTGAACCGCTTCTGCGCGTCGAGCCTGCAGGCGATCCGCATGGCCTTCCACGCGATCAGGGCGGGGGAGGGCGACGTCTTCGTCGCGGCCGGCGTCGAGTCGATCACGCAGGTCGACGGCTACCCGAAGGACGCGGAGGAGCTGCACCCGAAGCTGTTCGGCGACGACGCGCCGATCGCGAACGTCTACATCCCGATGGGCATGACGGCCGAGAACGTGGCCGAGCGCTACGGCGTCTCCCGCGACGACATGGACCGCTACGGCCAGCGGTCGCAGGAGCGCGCCGTGGCGGCCCAGGACTCCGGCTTCTTCGCCCGCGAGATCACGCCGTATCCGATGAACGGCAGCGTCGTCGACCGCGACGACGGCCCGCGGCGCGAGTCCACGCTCGAGAAGCTCCAGCAGCTCGAGCCGGCCTTCAAGCCGGGCGGGACCGTCACCGCCGGCAACTCGTGCCCGCTGAACGACGGCGCGGCCGCCGTGGTCGTCATGAGCGAGACGCGCGCGCGCGAGCTCGGCATCGAGCCGCGCGCCCGGATCCTCGCCTCGTCCGTGTCGGGGGTCGAGCCGGAGATCATGGGCGTCGGCCCGATCGGCGCCGTCGAGCGCGTCCTCCGCCAGGCGGGGACGACGATCGAGGACGTCGACGTAATGGAGCTGAACGAGGCATTCGCCGCGCAGGTGCTCCCGGTCTGCCGCGAGGTTGGCGTCGATCCGTTCAGCGACAAGCTCAACCCGCACGGCGGCGCGATCGCGCTCGGCCACCCGTACGGCATGACCGGCGCGCGGATCATGTGCACGCTGCTGAACGACCTCGAGACGCTCGACGGGACTATCGGCCTCGAGACGATGTGCGTCGGCGGCGGCCAGGGCATGGCCATGCTCGTCGAGCGGCTCCACTGACCGTCCTCCTCGTCGCCGGCCTGGGCCAGGGTGGCTGGGTCTGGCATGAGGTCGCAGCTCGGCTCGCGCCGCGCGAGCTCGTCACGTACGACAACCGCGGAACCGGCGACGCGCCAGGACCCGCGCGCTCGACCGTGGCCGGGCTGGCCGACGATGCGGCGGAGGCCGCCGGCGGACCGGCCGACGTGGTCGGGCTGTCGATGGGTGGCTACGTTGCGCTGACGCTCGCGCTCCTCCGTCCCGAGCTCGTGCGCTCGCTCGTTCTCGTCGGCACCGGCGCGGGCGGGCCGGACCGGGTCCCGCGCGCCGACGACGTGCAGGCTGTCTACCGCGAGGCCTTCACGTTGGGGCCGGAGGAGTACGTCCGGCGGACGTTTCCGCTCACCGTGCGCCCGGACCGGCTCGACGCGCTGCTCGACGAGAACGTCGCCCGGGCCGTGCCGCACCGGACCACTGCGGCGCATACGCGCGCCTGCCTCGGCTTCTACGCGGACGGCGCCGAGGTCGAGCGGATCGCCGTGCCGGCGCTCGTGATCCACGGGAGCGACGACCGCATCGTCCCCGTCGAGAACGGCCGCCGGCTGGCCGCGCGCCTTCCGGACGCCGACTACGTGGAGCTGCCCGGCTACGGGCACGACCTGGCGCAGGAGGCGCCGGACGAGCTCGCCGCGCTGATCGACGCGTTCCTGTCGTAGGGTCGGTCCGCATGGACGTCTACCGGACGCCCGATGAGCGCTTTGACGGCCTGCCCGGCTACCCCTGGGCGCCGCGCTATGCCGAGGTCGACGGCCTGCGGCTGCACTACGTCGAATCGGGGGAGGGCGACCCGGTGCTCCTGCTCCATGGCGAGCCGACGTGGGCGTTCCTCTACCGGAAGATGATCCCGCCGCTTGCTGCCGTCGCCCGTCCGATCGCCGTCGACTACCCGGGCTTCGGGCGGTCGGACAAGCCCATCGACCCGCGCTGGTACTCGTACGACCGCCACTTCGAGGTGCTGCGCCGGTTCGTCGAGCAGCTCGACCTGAGCCGGCTCACCGTCGTGTGCCAGGACTGGGGCGGGCCGCTCGGGCTGCGGCTCGCGGTCGAGCATCCGGGGCGGGTGGAGCGGCTGGTGGTAATGAACACCGGCATCTTCTCGGGGCGTCCGCCCGGCGAGGCGTGGCTGCAGTTCCGCGCCTTCGTCCGCCGCGTCGGCACCGAGCTCCGGCCCGGTCAGCTCGTGCAGATCACCTGCCCGGGCGAGCTCGCCGACGACGTCGTCGCCGGCTACGACGCGCCGTTCCCGACGCCGGAGTCGAAGACGGGCGTGGTCATGTTCCCGGAGCTCGTCCCCGACTCCCTGGAGCATCCGTCCGCGACCAGGATGCTCGACGTGCGCGAGGGGCTGCGGACCTGGCCCGGCCGCGCGCTGATCCTCTTCGGCGACTCCGACCCGGTCTTCTCGCCGCGCGTCGGCGAGCGCTTCGCCGAGTTGATTCCCGGCGCGGATCCGGCCGAGACGGTCGAAGGCGCGGGGCATTTCCTCCAGGAGGACGCGGGCGAGCGAATCGGTGGCCGGATCGCGCGCTGGCTCAGCGCGCCGGCATGAGGTCCGTGTAGACCATCTCGCCGCGGAAGAGCCGCCGCTCGCGGTCCCACGGGAAGAAGATCGACACGTTCCAGGTGAGGTAGCCGCCGGTCGGCTCGTAGTCGAGCCACGTGCCGAGGTGCGTCCCACCAACCCGGGCTTCCTCGCAGACGCCCTGCGGGCCGATGACGATGTTCGTCAGGTCGAAGTGGATGTCCGGGAAGGCGCCGAGCAGCCCGGCGTAGAAGCGGGCCGCGCCCTCGTGGCCCTCCCAGCGGTGGCCGCCCGGGCGCACCTCGTAGACGCAGTCGGGCGTGAGCGTGGCGATCAGCCCGGGCAGGTCGCGGTTGTCCTCGGCCATCGAGTGCGCCTTCCACAGCTCGCGGATCGCATCGTGCTCCGTCTGCGTTGGGTCGAGGTTGATCAGCTCGACGACCGCGTCGTGCTCGGTGTGCGCCTGCACGGCGCGGATGCTACGCGGCCAGCGAGGCTTCCTGCGCGGCGCTGCGGAACACGACCTCGAGCCGGTTGCCGTCCGGGTCGATCACGCGCGCCGAGTAGTGGTCGCCGGTGCGGTCGCTGTCCATGGCCGGCCCGTGCTGGGAGCCGGCGCCCGCCGCGAGCGCGGCGTCGTGGAAGCCCTCGACGATGCGCGCGTCGCCGGCGCGGAGCGAGAGCTCCAGGCTGCCGGCGGCGGGCGACTCGAACATCCAGAGGGAGGACGGCTCGTCCGGCAGCCCGAAATACGCCTGGTGCCGGTCGGGCCAGTCCATGAGGATCGAGAATCCGAGCGGGGCGAGCGCTCGCGCGTAGAACTGCTTGGCGGCCTCGTAGTTCGAGACGGGGAGGACGAGGTGGTCGATCTCCATGCGGTGCAAAATAGAACGGTCGTACTATTCTGTCAAGGCGAGTTGTAGACACCAGATCGTTACAGGCATAAAATCGAACAATCGTGCTACTGGAGACGAAGGGACAGCGGACGCGCCGGGCGATCCTCGACAGGGCGGCTGCGTTGGCAACCGAGGAAGGGCTCGAGCCGCTCTCGATCGGCCGCCTCGCCGAGGCGACCGGGATGAGCAAGAGCGGCCTGTTCGCGCACTTCGGCTCCAAGGAGGACTTGAAGCTGGCGACGGTCGACCACGCTGCCTCGGTGTTCGTCGAGGAGGTCATCGCGCCGGCGCGCGAGGCGCCGAAGGGCATTGCCCGCGTCTGGGCGCTCTGCGACCACATGATCGGCTACTCCGAGCGGCAGGTCTTTCCGGGGGGCTGCTTCTTCGCGTCGGCCGCGTTCGAGTTCAACAACCGGCCGGGCCCGGTGCGCGACGCGATCCGCGACAACCTCGCCTCCTGGTTGTCGTACCTCGAGCACGCGGTCGAGCAGGCGCAGGATCTCGGCGAGCTCGATGCGCGCGTCGACGCGGGCGAGCTGGCGTTCGAGCTCGACGCGCTTGCGCAGGCCGCGAACGGGCAGTACCAGCTCTTCGGCGACCAGGCGGTCTTCGACCGGGCACGGCGTGCGATTCGCGAGCGCCTGGAATCGCTTCGTAAGATCGCCGCCTGACGCTCGCGCCGCTCCTCATCCCCGAGAACGTCGAAGCCTTCCTCGACGAGCACGGCCTCGGCAGCGGCCCAGTGCGGGCCGAGCGGATCGGCGTCGCGGGCGGCTCCAATTTCAGTTTCCTGATCGAGCGCGACGCAGGCCGCTACGTGCTGCGCCGGCCGCCGCGGCCGCCGCTCCCGCCGTCGGCGCACGACATGGTGCGGGAGGCGCGGCTACAGCTCGCGCTCGCGAAGCAGGGGGTGCGGGTGCCGCCAATCGTCGCCGTGTGCGAGGACGAGTCGGTGCTCGGCGTCCCGTTCTACGTCATGGAGTTCGTCGAGGGCACGGTCGTCCTCGACGAGCTGCCGTCCGTCCTCGGTGACGCCCGGTCGCGCCGCGCGGTGATGCTGGACTTCGTCGACACGCTCGCGGACATCCACGCCGTCGACGTCGAC
>DASTZE010000210.1:0-22236 GCA_035764425.1 Gaiellaceae bacterium | reverse complement strand
GCTGAATTCCCTCGAGGAGCGGATCGACGCCCGCAAGCGTGAGCTTGCGAACCTCGTCACCCGCGCCCAGGTAGACCTGCAGCGCAACTAGCCGGGACAGTCCCCATGGGGGGACTGTCCCGACACGCTCGAACCCATCAGTGCCGGGCACAGCGGCGACCTTGTGTCAGTGCCAGGCACAGCGGCGACCTTGTGTCAGTGCCAGGCTCTGTAACGCGGGCGTCACAGTGCCTGGCACTGACACACCCCGCACGCACCTAACCGGGACAGTCCCCGGCCGGGGACTGTCCCGACACGCTCGAACACGCCGGCGGCCGGTGACTGCCAGGTCCAAGGGAAGCGTGAAGAGCCCGGCCGGACGGCCGCCGGGGGCTAGACGCCGCTGTTGTGCACGACGCGCGTGAGTGACGCGACGTCGAAGTTGCCGAGGCCCGCCTGCATCTGCGTGACCTGCGCGGCAACGCGGGTCTCGCGGGCCTCGAGCTGCTGCTGCAGCTCGGCGACGAAGCTCTCGGAGCGCTCCAGCTTCGCAAGCCGGATCTCCTCCTCGGCCTCGAGCTTCACCTCGCGCAAGTCCAGGGCCCGCTCGCGCTCGTCGAGCTCCCGCTCGCGGGCAATCGACCGTTCCCTGGCGTCCTTGAGCTGCGCCTCGAGCCGCGCCACGCGATCGCGCTGGGCGTCCAGCAGGCCTTCCAGCTCCTCGACACGCTCCTCGCGGCGCGAGAAAGCCGCCTCGCGGTCGTTGACCGACTGGACGAGCCGCTCAATGCCTTGCTCGAGAATCCCGTCCGCCAGGAGGTCGTCGTCGTGTTCAGACAGTCGCTCAGACATGGGCCGCTGCACGATGTATCGACGGTGAGCGCCGCGGCGCGATCCCTCGATCGGGCCGTCAGCGGCGCGAAGCCTTGCTGCGAGCCGAGCGCGCAGACGTGCGCTTCCGACCCGACGAAGCCCGCTTCCGCGGCGCGGAGGTGCGGGCCGAGTCGAGGCTCTGGCGCAGCGCCTCCATCAGGTCGACCGTCTCCTCGGGCTCCGGCGTCGTCTCCACGTGCACGGTCTCGCCCTTCCGCCTCTGCTTGATGATCTTCATCAGTGCGTCGCGATAGGTGTCCTTGTACTTCTCGGGCTTCCACGTGCCGGTGAAGCGGTCGATCAGCTCCATGGCCAGCTCGAGCTCGCGCTTCTCGACCCTGACGCCTTTCGGCTTCGCGTCCTCCGGGTCGCGGATCTCGTCGGCGAAGTACAGGCGCTCGAGCGTGATCACGCCGTCGCGCACACGCAGCGCGCCGAGGTGCTCGCGGTCGCGCATGACGAAGGTGCCGACGCCGGCCAGCCCGGACTGGTCGAGCGCCTTCGCGAGCAGCGCGTAGACGTGCTCGGAGCCCTCCTGCGGGCCGAGGTAGTAGGTCGCCTCGAAGAAGATCGGGTCGATGTCGTCGGACGAGACGAAGTCGGTGAGGTCGAAGGTTCGGTGCCCCTGTACCTTGGCCGCCTCGAAGTCCTCGTCGGAGAGGTAGACCCACTCGCCCTTCTCGTACTCGTACGCCTTGACGATCTCGTCGTCGGGGACGGGGATGCCCTCCTTCTTGCAGATCTTCTCGTAGCCGATCCGGCTGCCGTCCTTCTCGTGCACGAAGTTGAAGTGCAGATCGTGCTCGGCGATGGCGCTGTACATGCGTACGGGCACGTTCACGAGGCCGAACGAGATCGTCCCGGTCCAGAGCGCACGGGGCATGGCTCAGTGTTTTCCGCGCGTGCACGGGAAGCAAACCGTGGAAACCACCGGCGTCACGAGGTGCTGCGGGTGGTACGTGTGCCTCGTGGACGTCAACGCGTTCACCGTCGCGGTCGCCGCGCTCATCACCGCGCTCGCATGCGGGCTCGGCGCCGTTCCGTTCCTCTTCGGCCCGAACGCGCTGCGAGGGCAGCTGGGCGTCGCCGATGCCGCGGCCGCCGGCGCGATGCTCGCGGCGACCGCCGTCCTCCTCGGCGAAGGCTGGGGCTACGGGTCGCTCCGGCTCGCCGTAGGTGTCGCGCTCGGCATCGCCTTCATAGCGGTGACCGAGCGCGTGCTCGCCGCGCACGACGAGATGGACTTCGGCGCGCTGCGGGGCGCCGATGCACGCACCGCGATCACGATCATCGCGGTCATGACCGTGCACTCCGTTGCGGAAGGGGTCGGCGTCGGCGTCTCGTTCGGCGGCGGCAGTGAGCTGGGGATTTTCATCACCGCGGCGATCGCCATCCACAACGTCCCGGAAGGCTTCGCGATCTCGCTCGTCCTCGTGCCCCGCGGCGAAAGCGTCGGCCGCGCGGCCTGGTGGAGCATCTTCTCGAGCCTCCCCCAGCCGCTGCTCGCCGTGCCGGCCTTCCTCTTCGTCGACGAGTTCCGCGGCTTCCTTCCCGTCGGCCTCGGCTTCGCCGGCGGGGCGATGGCGTGGCTCGTCGCCGCCGAGCTGATCCCCTCGGCGCGGCGCGTCGCGAGCGCCCAGACGGTCGCCGCCGCGCTCGCCGTCTCGTTCGCGGCCATGCTCGCGCTGCAGCTGCTGCTCTCGCGCGCGACCTAGAACAGCAGCGTCGCGAGCCGCCGCCGGTACGCCAGGGTGACCGCGTCCTCCGGGCCGAGCGCGTCGAAGATGGCGAGCGCCAGCCGACGGAGCTCGTCCCGACGCTCCGGGAGTGCGTCGGGGATCTCGCCGAGCACGAGCTCGAGCGCGGCCGCCGGATCGCCGGCGTCGAGTGCTGCCAGGACCTCCGACTCCGCCCCGCTCTCGCGCAGCGAGGCGAGCAGTTGCTCGCCCTCCGTTGGCTGGGTAAGCGCGTCCAGGAACGCGCCGACCGCCTGTGGCGACTGCGCGCCGACGAACTCGTTGACCACGCGCCCGTTGCGGAACGCCTTCACGGCCGGGATGCCGCGGACGCCGTACTCGTTGGCCAGGGCCGGGTTGGCGTCGACGTCGACCTTCACGAGCGCGACCTGTCCGTCGCGCGCGGCGATCTCCCGCTCGAGCACCGGCGTGAGCATGCGGCACGGGCCGCACCAGTCGGCCCAGAAGTCGACGACGACCGGCACGTCCGCCGAGCGCTCGACGACGTCCGCGGCAAAGGTCTGTTCGGTGGCGTCCATGCGAACACAAACGTAGATATCCGCAACGCCCTTCCGGATCGTTCCCGATTGCGCCGGGGGCGGCGTCCCGAACGATCCTCGTATGCAGACTGAAACCGCAGCCCGTATTCGCCGCGCGCCGAAGCAGCCGCGCGGCTCGTTCGCCTTCACCGGCACGCCCACCTCCGCTTCACACGACGCGCTTGCGCGCGAGCTCGCCGTCGCGCTCGGCGCGCGCGGATTCGAGCGCACCGATGCAACCGACTCGGGGCTCGTCCTGAACCTCGTCGACCCGGCCGCGCCAAAGCCCTTCCGGCGGCGGGCCCGCGGGACCTTCGTCGCCGCCCTCTGGGAGCTTCCCGACGAGCCGGACGACGTGCTGGCCGCCGCCTACCCGATGCTCGTCCGCGCCCTCGCCAACGTGTCGCTCCTCACAGTCCCGGGCCGCGGCGTCTGGTTCACGACGATGGAACGGGGCACCTACCGGGTCCCGGACACCGGCGACCCCGCCGCGCTCGCGCAGGCGGGCGGCGAGCGGCTCGAGCCGCTCGCCACCTCACGGCTGGTCATCGACAACGAGTTCCAGCTCGACCTCGAGCGCGAGCTCTGGATCGGCGACGACCTGACCCGGGAGGTCGCCTCCGCGGGCAGGCGGCTCGGCGAACTTGGCCTGCTGCCGAACCCGTTCCCGATCGACGACCTGCTGAGCGAGCGGGAGCTCCGCCACGTCAAGCGCCTGTACGGGCTCGGCGGCCTGTCCTACGGGAACCTCTCCGTGCGCAAGGACGACCGCCGGTTCTGGATGAGCGCCAGCGGCGTGGACAAGGCCCGGCTCGAAACGGCGGGCCGAGACATCCTGCTCGTCTCCGGCTACGACCCCGACCGTGGCGCGATGATCCTGAGCGTCCCGCCGACCGTCGTGCCCCGGCGCGTGTCGGTGGACGCCATCGAGCACTGGATGATCTACCGCAATCACCCGGACGTCGGCGCGATCCTCCACATCCATGCGTGGGTCGACGGCATCGCCGCCACCGAGGTCAACTACCCGTGTGGAACCGAGGAGCTCGCGCGCAGTGTGTCCGACCTGATCGACGCGGCGCCCGACCCGGCGCACGCCGTCGTGGGCCTCAAGAACCACGGGATCACGGCGACCGGAGAGTCGCTGACGGAGATCCTCGACCGCATTCAGCCGCGACTGCTGCTCCAGGTTCCGATGGAATAGGTCTCCCTGGAGGCCGTCCTCGTCACCATGCACCTCCTCGCCGCCACCGTCTGGGTCGGCGGCACAATCGCCCTCGTCTTCGTCGGGGTGCCGGTAATCGCGAAGCTCGAGGGCGAGGCACGCGCGACGGCGCTGCGGGAGCTCGGCCGCCGCTGGCGACCGCTCGGCTACGGCGCGATCGGCCTCCTGGTCGTGACCGGGCTCTTGCTTGCCGACGAGGACGTGAACGACGCGTCGGCGGGGTTCGACGCCGTGCTCGCGATCAAGGTGGGCGCGGTCGCGCTGATGATCGCGGCGTCGCTGTACCACGACTACGTGCTCGGCCCGCGGCTGGCGGCGCAGATCCGCGCCGGCGAGCCGCCCACCGTCCGGCCGCGGCTCGTCTGGGTCGGGCGGTTCGCGTTCGCGCTGACGCTTCTCGTCCCCATTCTCGGCGTGGCCCTGCAGCAGCTGGCCGACTGAGCCGACGGTAGGCTGGCGGTCGTGACCTCCGACACGTTCGGCGCCCGCTCGACGCTCGCCGTCGGCGGCCAGGGCTACGAGATCTTCCGCCTCGGCGCACTCCAGGACGCCTACGACGTGGCCCGGCTGCCGTACACGCTTCGGATCCTGCTCGAGAACCTCCTCCGGCAGGAGGACGGCGAGACGGTCACGCGCGAGTCGGTCGACGCCGTGGCCCGCTGGGTCGCGTCCGACCAGTCGCACAGCGAGATCACCTTCCAGCCGTCGCGCGTCCTGCACCAGGACTTCACCGGCGTGCCGGTCGTCGTCGACCTCGCAGCCATGCGAGCCGCGGTCAAGGATCTGGGCGGCGACCCGGCGATCATCGAGGCGCGCATCCCGGCCGAGCTCGTCATCGACCACTCGGTGCAGGTCGACGAGTTCGGCAGCCGGGTCGCCTTCAAGGTCAACGCGGAGCGCGAGTTCGAGCGCAACCAGGAGCGCTACGCGCTGCTCCGCTGGGGCCAGCAGGCGTTCGACGGCCTGAAGGTCGTCCCGCCGAGCACCGGGATCGTGCACCAGGTGAACCTCGAGTTCCTCGGCCGCGTCGTCGAGTCCCGAGACGGCCGTGCGTTCCCCGACACACTGGTCGGGACGGACTCGCACACGACGATGATCAACGGCCTCGGCGTACTCGGCTGGGGCGTCGGCGGCATCGAGGCCGAGGCCGCGATGCTGGGCGAGCCGCTGTCGATGCTCGTCCCCCAGGTCGTCGGCTTCCGCCTCGACGGCCAGCTGCGCGAGGGCGCGACCGCGACCGACCTCGTCCTCACGGTCACGCAGATCCTGCGCGAGGTCGGCGTCGTCGGGAAGTTCGTCGAGTACTTCGGGTCCGGCCTCGCCGGTCTCGCGCTCGCCGACCGGGCGACCATCGCGAACATGTCGCCGGAGTACGGCGCGACCTGCGGGTTCTTCCCGGTCGACGAGGTCACGATCGACTACCTGCGGCTCACGGGGCGGCCCGCGGAGCGCATCGAGCTGGTCGAGGCCTACTGCCGCGAGAACATGCTCTGGCACGACCCCGACGACCATCCGACCTACTCACAGGTGGTCGAGCTGAACCTGGGCGACGTCGAACCGAGCATCGCCGGACCGCGCCGCCCGCAGGACCGCGTGCCGCTGACCGATGCGAAGTCGTCGTTCATCGGCGCCATGGCGTCCTTCGGCGCCGACTACGGCAACGGCACCTACGACCGCGCGGTGGCGGACACCTTCCCGGCCAGCGATCCGACCGCCGGCCAGGAGCCAGGTCCGCACGAGCTCGATCCCGACCCGGTGCCCGTCGCCGCGACGGCGACCCACGCCCGGACCAGCATCGAGGTCGAGCTCGACGGCGAGCGGTTCGCGCTCGACCACGGCGCCGTGGTCATCGCCGCCATCACGAGCTGCACCAACACCTCGAACCCGCAGGTCATGCTCGGCGCCGGCCTGCTCGCCAAGAACGCCGTCGAGCGCGGGCTGCGGCGCAAGCCCTGGGTGAAGTCCAGCCTGGCGCCCGGCTCGAAGGTCGTCACCGAGTACTACGAGCGCGCGGGCCTGACGCCGTACCTCGAGGCGCTCGGCTTCCACACGGTCGGCTACGGCTGCACCACCTGCATCGGGAACTCCGGCCCGCTGCCCGACGAGATCTCGCAGGCGGTCACCGAGGGCGACCTCGTCGTCTGCTCCGTGCTCTCCGGGAACCGCAACTTCGAGGCACGCATCCACCCGGAGGTAAAGGCGAACTACCTGGCGTCACCGCCGCTCGTCGTCGCCTACGCGCTCGCCGGGCGCATGGACCTCGACCTGACGAGCGAGCCGATCGGCACGGACGACGACGGCAACCAGGTGTTCCTGCGCGACATCTGGCCGTCCTCGCACGAGATCCAGGAGGCCATCGCCGGCTCGGTGCGGGGCGAGATGTTCCAGCGCACGTATGCCGACGTCTACACCGGCGACGAGCGCTGGCGCGGCCTCGACGTGCCCGAGGGCGCGCTCTTCGAGTGGGATGCCGGGTCGACCTACGTCCGCCGCCCGCCGTACTTCGAGGGCATGGACCGCGAGCCGGCGCCGCTCGAGGCCGTGCGCGGCGCGCGCTGCCTGGTCAAGCTCGGCGACTCCGTGACGACCGACCACATCTCGCCGGCGGGCGCCATCCGCCCCGACAGCCCGGCGGGCACCTACCTCGTCGAGCACGGCGTCGAGCGCCGCGACTTCAACTCGTACGGGTCACGCCGCGGGAACCACGAGGTGATGGTGCGCGGGACCTTCGCGAACGTGCGGCTGAAGAATCGGCTCGTGCCGGGCAGCGAGGGCACGTGGACGGTGCACCTCCCGTCGGGCGAGGAGACGACCATCTTCGAGGCGTCGGAGCGCTACCTGGCCGAGGGCACGCCGCTGGTGGTGCTCGCCGGCAAGGAGTACGGCTCGGGCTCGTCCCGTGACTGGGCCGCGAAGGGGCCGAACCTGCTCGGCGTCCGGGCAGCGATCGCCGAGTCCTTCGAGCGCATCCACCGCACGAACCTGCTGATGATGGGCGTGCTGCCGCTGCAGTTCCCGGAAGGCGAGAGCGCCGAGTCGCTCGGCCTGACCGGGCGGGAGTCCTTCGACGTGGAAGCGGCGTCAGGCCCGGGCGGGACGATCCGCGTCACCGCGACGCCCGACGGCGGCGAGCCGGTCGCGTTCGACGCACGCGTGCGCATCGACACGGCGCGCGAGTTCGACTACTACCGCCACGGCGGGATCCTGCTGTACGCAGTCCGCCGCGCCCTCGCCGCCTGAGCGGCGAGAGCGCGGCTGCTGCAGTCAGACTCCGTCGACCTGAACGACCGAGTAGGTGGTCGCGGGCGTGGGCGGCGTGGTGAAGCGGGCGTTCACAACGTAGAGCCGCGACCCGGCGTGGTCGATCGAGGCCGGGATGTCGAAGTCCGGGTCGGTGACGTGCCGGACGACGGTGCCGCTGCCCAGGCGGGGCGCCAGGCGCACGACGTCGACCGTGTTGTCGAAGTTGCGCACGACGAACAGCCACTTCCCGGCGAGCAGGATCCCGTCGCCGTTCGGGACGCTCACGCCCGTCACGGTGTGCGCCACGCCCGTCGCCGGGTCGACCGTGAAGACGAGGCCGGTGTTCGACTGCACGATCACCAGCGTCTTGCCGTTGGGCGTCGCCTGGATGCCGTTGGCGTTGAAGCCGGCGGCGTAGTGGATGTCACCGCCGAGCGGCACGCTCTGCGCCTGCGCGGGCAGGGCGCGATGCGGGCCGAGGCCCAGCTTGTACAGCACCGGGTTGGTCGAGTCCGTGAACCACACCGTCTTCTTGGTGACGACGACGCCGTTGATGAAGCTCGCCCCGGTCGCGAGCTGGAACGACCCCAGGTCGGCACCGGTACGCGCGTCGTACACGAAGGCCTTGCCGGTCGCGCCGCCGGCGACGTACAGGCGCCCGTGGTCGACGGCGATGCCGGTCGCCGAGCGGCCCGCCTGCGGCTGGACGACGAGCCCCCCGGCCCCGGTCTTGAGCGACCCGGCGTAGATGGCGCCAGTCGCGAGCGACCCCGTGTAGAACGTGTGAGCCCTGATCGCGAGGCCCTCGGGCCGGAACCCGTTCGGCAGCGCGATCGTGGTGGGCTTGTTCCCGTGGCCCGGGCCGCGGTGCCCGGCGGCCGCCGAGGCGACCCCGAGCGCGGCCACGAGAAAAGCCCCGATGAGCAGCGTTTTCCTCATGCGCGTTGCCTACCCCGGTCACGCCGCGCCGCAAACCCGGTTGCGGAAAAGCCCGGATGCCGCCACGCTTGCGCTGCGGCGACCCTAGGCTCATGGCTATGACCCTCACAGACACCCAGCCGGCCGTCGACGTCATCCTCCGCGACGGTTCGACGCTGCGCCTGCGTCCGCCGGTGACCGCGGACGCCGACGCCGTCCGCGACTTCTTCACGCGCCTCTCCGAGCAGAGCCTCTACCTGCGCTTCCACGGCATCCAGCGCATCGGCGACGAGCTCGTCGCGCACTTCCTGAACCCCGACTGGAACGACCATGGCGCCCTGATCGGCACGCTCGCCGACGAGACGGGCGAGCGCGTGGTCGCCCTCGCGACCTACGCGCGGCTCCGCGACGCGAGCACGGCAGAGGCCGCATTCACGGTCGCCGACGAGTACCAGCGCCGGGGCATCGGCACCCGGCTCCTCGAGCAGCTCGCCCGCCGCGCCGAGGGCGCGGGGATCGAGCGCTTCGTCGCCATTGTGCTGCCCCAGAACCGCCAGATGATCAAGGTGTTCGAGAGCATCGGCTTCGACATCACCCGCGAGCTCGCGCAGGGCGAGCTCGAGATCTCGTTCCCGCTTCACCCGACGGCCGCGTACCAGGAGCGTGTCGAGGGCCGCGACCACGTCGCCACTGCCGCCTCGCTGAAGCCGTTCTTCGCCCCGCGCTCGGTCGCCGTCCTCGGCGCGTCGCAGCGCACCGGGTCGATCGGCGGCGAGCTCTTCCGGAACATCCTCCGCGCCGATTTCAACGGCGCCGCGTACCCGGTCAACCTGAAGGCCGAGCCCGTCGCCGGCGTCCGCGGCTACTCGTCGATCGCGGAGATCCCCGACGACATCGACCTGGCCGTCATCTGCCTCCCCGGCGAGCACGTGGTCGCGGCCGCCGACGAGACGCTCCGGAAGGGCGTCAAGGCGGTCTGCGTCATCTCGGCGGGCTTCGCGGAGCTCGGCCCGGAGGGCGCCGCGCGGCAGCAGGAGCTGCTC
This sequence comes from Gaiellaceae bacterium, assembly GCA_035764425.1. Lineage (GTDB taxonomy): Bacteria > Actinomycetota > Thermoleophilia > Gaiellales > Gaiellaceae > JACVRM01. Next base: position 12,683 of record DASTZE010000210.1, on the reverse strand, counting down.
GCGCTCGTGCGCGCCCACGGCGCGCGGCTGGTCGGCCCGAATTGCCTCGGCATCGCCGTCGCCGCGCCGCGCCTGAACGCGACCTTCGGCCCGAAGGCGCTCCCGCCGGGCAACGTCGGCTTCTCGTCCCAGAGCGGCGCGCTCGGCCTCGCGCTGCTCGAGAAGGCGAAAGAGCGCGCGCTGGCCTTCTCCGGCTTTGTCTCGATCGGCAACAAGGCCGACGTCTCCTCCAATGACCTGCTCGAGTACTGGGAGGACGACGAGGACACCGACGTCGTCCTCCTCTACCTGGAGTCGTTCGGCAACCCGCGCAAGTTCGGCCGGATCGCGCGGCGGCTGGCGCGCAAGAAGCCGATCCTCGCCATGAAGTCGGGCACGACCGGCGCGGGGGCGCGGGCCGCGAGCTCGCATACCGCCGCGCTCGCGGGCTCGGACGCCGCGGTCGAAGCGCTCTTCCACCAGGCGGGCGTGATCCGCGCGACCACGCTCGACCAGCTGATCGATGCCGCGGTGCTGCTCTCGTCGCAGCCGCTCCCGCGCGGTCGCCGCGTCGCCGTCCTGACCAACGCCGGGGGACTCGGGATCCTCTGCGCCGACGCCTGCGAGGCGGCCGGGCTCGAGCTCCCGACGCTCGGCCCGGAGACCGCCGAGGCGCTGCGCGCCGTCCTGCCGCTCGAGGCGAGCGTCGCGAACCCGGTCGACATGCTCGGCTCGGCAGGACCGAAGACCTACGAGGACGTGATCCCGCTCGTGCTCGCCGACGGCCGCGTCGACGCGGTCATCGCCCTCTTCGTCCCGCCCGTCATGTCGGGCGCCGACGAGGTCGCCGAGACGATCGCGCGTGTCGTGCAGGAGGCGAAGCCCGACAAGCCGGTGCTCGCTGCAATCGTCGCCGAGGGCGGCATTCCGCCCGCACTCTCTGCCGGCGGCATCGCCGCGTTCACCTATCCGGAATCCGCGGCCCGGGCCCTCGGCCTCGCGGCCGGCCGCGCCGAATGGCTGCGGCGGCCCCAGGGCACGGTCCCGCAGCTCGACGGGCTCGACGTGCCGCGCGCAAGAGCGGTTGCGGCGGGCGCGCTCGCGCGCGCCGACGACGGCTGGCTGACGCCGTACGAGGTGCGCGAGCTGCTCGACAGCTTCGGCTTCCCGCTCGTTCCCGAGCGGGTCGCGCAGACCGCGGATGACGCCGCCGCCGCTGCCGCGGAGCTCGGCTTCCCGGTCGTCGTCAAGACGGCAGAGGCCGGCGCGCACAAGACCGAGTCGGGCGGCGTCGCCCTCGACCTGCGTGATGAGGCCGAGGTGCGGGCGGCCGTTGGACGCATCGGTCTGCCGGTGGTCATCCAGCCGATGGTCGACGGCGGCGTGGAGCTGCTCGCCGGCCTCGTCCAGGATTCCGTCTTCGGGACGCTGGTCGCCTTCGGGCCCGGCGGCGTCTACGCGGAGCTGATCGGCTCGGCCGAGTTCCGTATCGCGCCGCTCACCGACGTGGACGCCGGCGAGCTCGTCACATCCGGCAAGGCCGGCCGGCTGGTCGGCGGCTTCCGCGGGCGCGCCCCCGCCAGCGTCGCCGCGCTCGCCGACCTGCTCCACCGGCTGGCGGCGCTCGGCGAGCAGGTGCCCGAGCTCGCCGAGCTCGACCTGAACCCGGTGATCGCGTCGGAGCACGGCTGCGTCGCCGTCGACGCTCGCGTGCGCGTCCAGGAGCCCTCGGCGACGCCCCGCACGAAGACCTGGTGACTGCGGAGAAATACGGACACGCCTCCGCGTCTCCCGCGGATTGCTCCGTGACGCAGCGGGTCGACACTGGGGGGCGACATGGCGATCACAACGTCGAAGCTCACGCCGCGCGAGCAGGAGGTCCTCGAGCTCCTCGCGCTCGGCTACACCAATCGTGAGGTGGCCGAGGAGCTGAGCATCTCGGTGCGGACGGTCGAGACCCACCGGGCTTCGATCCTCGCCAAGCTCCGCCTCCGGACGCGCGCCGACCTCGTCCGCTACGCACGCTCGAACGGCGCCTCCGCGGGCTAGGGCCTGATGGCGTTCCGTGTCCTGATCGCGGGGGGCGGCGTGGCCGCCCTGGAAGCAGCCCTGGCGCTCCGCGCCGACGCGTCCGGCCTCGTCGACGTCGAGGTGCTCGCGCCCGATACCGAGTTCGTCTACCGCCCGCTCGCGACCGCCGCGCCGTTCCATGCCGCCGAGTCGGCGCGCCTCCCGCTCAAGATGCTCGTCGAGGAGGCGGGCGCGCGGCTGCGGGCTGGGCGCCTGGCGGCCGTGGATGCCGACCCGCACCGCATCACCACGGACGACGGCGAGACAATCGAGTACGACGCGCTTCTGCTCGCGCTCGGGGCCGTCCCACGCCCGGCGATCCCTGGAGCGATCACGTTCGCCGGGCCCGGCGACGAGCGCGCGCTCGCAGCGCTGCTCGACGCGGCCCTCACCGGCACCGTCGAGCGCCTCGTGTTCGCGCTGCCGTCGGGCGTCGGCTGGCCGCTGCCCGTGTACGAGCTCGCGCTCCTGACCGCCGGCTACCTCGACGACGCCGGGGCCACCCGCGCCGAGGTCGCCGTCGTGACGCCCGAGGACGCCCCGCTGGGCGCGTTCGGCGCGCAGGCCAGCGACGCGGTCGCCGAGGTCCTGCAGCTCCGCGGCGTCGAGCTCCTCGTCGGGACGGTGCCGCTGTCGTTCGCCGACGGGTCGCTACGGGTCGCGCCGGACGGCGACGGGATCCCGGCCGATGCGGTGGTCGCGCTGCCGCGGCTGGAAGGGCCGCGCGTGGCCGGCGTCGCGGCGGACGCCGAGGGCTTCGTCCCGGTCGACCAGTACGGCGAGGTCATCGGTCTCGACGACGTGTGGGCCGCCGGCGACCTCACCACCTTCAAGGTCAAGCAGGGCGGCGTGGCCACGCAGCAGGCCGACGCCGCTGCCACGTCCATCGCGGCGCGCGCGGGCGCCGATGTGCAGCCGGCGCCCTTCCGCCCCGAGCTGCGCGGTCTGCTCCTGACCGGCCTGGTGCCGCGCTACCTGCAGGGCGGCGAGCCGGGCCGCTCGGCGGCGGACACCGAGCCGCTCTGGTGGCCGCCGACCAAGATCGTCGGCCGCCACCTCTCGCCGTTCCTGGCCCAGCACATCGGGCTCATGGCATGACGGAGCGCGCCACGATGAAGGCGGCGTTAAGCCCGCTACCGTTCGAACAATGAGCAAGGGCGCACGGGTCAGACAGCAGCGCGTGCAGGCGCCGCAGAAGCGCGGAGGCAGGCGCATCAAGACGCCGCAGCCGGCGGGCAAGACCGGCTCGCGGCGCAACCTCTACCTCGGCGTGCTCGGCGCTGTCGTGGTGCTCGCGGCCGTCCTGGTCGGGGCCAGCGTCCTCAGCTCGGGCGGGTCATCGTCGTCGCCGAAGACCGTCTCCATCTCCTCGGTGGGCGCGACGAACGAGCTGCTCGCGGGTATCCCGCAGAACGGGATCGTGCTCGGCAACCCGAACGCCCCGGTGACCATGCAGGAGTTCGCCGACATCCAGTGCCCCGGCTGCGACCAGTACATGCGGTCGGCGTTCCCGGACATCGTCCGCAAGTACGTGCGCCCGGGGAAGGTCAGGATCGAGTGGAAGGGAATCTCGTTCCTCGGCCCCGACTCCGAGAAGGGGCTCCGCTACGTCAACGCGGCCGGCGAGCAGAACAAGCTCTGGAACGTGGCCGAGCTGCTGTACCGCAACCAGGGAACGGAGAACTCCGGCTGGGTCACCAACGAGCTGCTGCGCTCCGTCGGTGAGGCCGTGCCCGGGCTCGACGCCGACAAGGTCGAGGCCAACGTCAACAGCTCGGCGGTCAACCGCGAGATGGCCGACGCCGCCAACGAGTTCTCGACCTTCGGGCTGAGCAGCACGCCCGGGTTCGCGATCGGCCCGACCGGCGGCACGCTCCAGGTGTTCAACCCGTCCGCGTACAGCGTGGACGCGTTCGCCCCCACGTTCGCGAAGTACCTCAAGCAGAGCAGGTGAGCGACCGCAGCCTGCGGGTCGCGATCTGCGTGCTCGCGGCCGCCGGGGCCGCGATCGCGGGCTACCTGCTGTACGAGCGCTGGACGGGCGGCCCGCTGGTCTGCGCGACGGGCGGGTGCGAGACCGTGCAGAACTCGCGCTACTCGAAGGTCGCCGGCGTGCCGGTGGCGCTGCTCGGCCTCCTCGCCTACACGGGCATCTTCGTCACCGGCCTCCTGCGCACGGAGCTGGCGCGGGCGATCGGCGCCGCGCTCGCGGTGAGCGGCCTGGCCTTCGCGCTCTACCTTGTCTACGTGCAGAACTCGAAGATCCACGCCTGGTGCCAGTGGTGCCTCGCGAGCGACGCGATCCTCGCCGCGCTCGCGGTGCTGACCGTCGTCCGGCTTCTCCGCGAGCCGGAGCCGCTCGCGGGAGGGGCGCCGGCCGTCGCGGCGCCGCGGCGGCGCTGACGGTGCGCCCGACGCTCTACGAGTTCGCCGGCGGCGCGCCTGCGATGCTCGCGCTCGCCCGTGCACACCACGAGCGCTGCCTCGCCGACCCCGAGCTGAGCCACCCGTTCACGCACGGCGACATCCAGCCCGACCACGTTCAGCGGCTCGCCGCCTACTGGGGCGAGGTCCTCGGCGGGCCGCCCGTCTACACCGAGCGCTTCGGCGATGAGTCCGGCGTCCTGCTCATGCACGCCGGCAACGGCCCGATGGGCGATCTCGGCGACCGCTTCGTCGCCTGCTTCGTGGCGGCGATGGACGACGCCGAGCTGCCGGCCGACCCCGAGTTCCGGGCGGCGCTTCGCGACTACATGCGCTGGGCGGTCGACAACGTGCTGCTGTACGCCCGGGTGGGCTCGGCCGTGCCGCCGGACGAGGCCATGCCGCGCTGGGACTGGCCTACGGCTCGACGCTGACCCGCGCGTCGACCGAGACCACGCCCGGCACGCGCGCGACCTCGGCGGCGAGCGCCGCCTGGACGGCCTCGCTGTCGACGGAGCCGGACAGCGCGACGTCGCCGCGCAGCACGGTCACCTCGATCGAGTCCGGCGGCAGCCAGAACGACCGCAGGATCACCTGTTCCTTGATGTCGCGCTCGATCTCGGAGTCGGGGCGGGCGAAGGCACGCACCAGGTCGTGACGGGTGACGATCCCCACGAGCTCTTCGCCATGAACCACCGGGAGCCGCTTGAGACCGTGCTCGGCCATGAGGCCTGCTGCCGCAGCTGTCGACCGGTGCTTGTCGATCGTGATGGCCGGCGCCGTCATCGCCTCGCCGGCCGTCCGCGCCTCGTGCTTTTCCACGTCGGCTTCCTCGCCGAGGAACCAGCCCAGGAGGCCGTCCGCACGCCCGACGTCGACGCGCTGCTTGGCGAGCAGGTCGCGCTCGGAGACGACCCCGAGCAGCAGCCTGGTCGCCGCGTCGACGACGGGGACGCCGGAGATGTCGCGCTCGACGAGCAGCCTGGCGACCTCCTTCAGCGGCGTCGTCGGGGTGACCGTGACGACGTCCTGGGTCATGACGTTCTCGACCCGCATGGCGGACGGGTCATGCTTCGTGCGCACGCCCGCGAAGACGGCGGCGATGTCGAGCGTCGAGATGACGCCGACCGGTCGCTTCGTGGCCGGCTCGACCACGATCAGGTGGGTCACGTCGTGTTCGCTGAGCAGCTGCGCGGCGTGGTCGAGCGAGTCGTCCGGCGCGACCGGGAGGACGTCGGTCGCCGACGCGTCGCCGGCCGTGGTGCCCTCGCCGGACGCGAGCACCGAGACGAGATCGCGGTCCGAGACGACACCCCAGAGCTCGTCCTGGGCACCGACCGTGACGATCGCGTGCACGCGGTGCACGGCCATCAGACGGGCGACGTCCCGGAGCGGGGTTTCCCGCGGGCACTTGATCACGCCTGCGTGCATCGCGTCACGGACCTGGAACGCCCGCAGCGCCTCCGCCTCCTTCGGTTGAGCCTCGAGCGTCTCCATGGTTCCGAACCTCCTTCGGGGGCTTGCCGTCTGCCCCGAGTGTCCGGCGGTGGTCCCGATCCGCCATCGGAGCCGGCGCGGATCGGTCCACGGACAAGTACTTAGAGCTCGCCGGGCGGCGCGAAGCGGTAAAAGACGCGGCCGATCTTCCCGAGCAGACCGGGGACGAAATCCTCGAGGGCGCGAGCGTTCTCGAGCCCGCCGGCGCCGACCGGCTCGTAGCCGGCGTCGCGGATCAGCCGCTCAGCCAGCTCCCGCGCATCGTCGTCGGCGACGTAGAGACAGCCCGGCCGCGTCCGTTGCTCGGCGATCTGGTCGTACAGCACGCCGAAGTTGGCGTTGAACGCCTTCGCGACCGGCCCGCCGGTCGCCGCCTGCACCTCGTGCGCGAGCGACGGGTACGCCTCGTTGCGGCCCGCGTATGCGTTGGTGGCGTCGATCGCGGCCTTGCCGTCGATACCGGTCACCCGACCCAGCGCCTCGGTGATCACGCCGCCGGGCACGGCGACCAGGATTACGGCCGCGTCCGACGCGTCGCCACCTTCGTGGCCGAGCGTGGTGACCTCGTGCCCGGCGGCCTCCCAGAGCCGCGCGAGCCCGCCTCCGACGTTCCCTCTACCGATGGTCGTGATCCTCATGGAGCGCGACAACGCGGCCGCCGCGGCGGGTATTCCGGGCTTACAGCGTCTTCACCTGCCCTCGCTAGCGTGAAACGGATGCCAGGGGCCCGTATCGCCGCGCTGCTGCTCGCGGCCCTCGTCTTCTCCGGCACCGCCGGCGCGGCCGAGGCGCCGAAAGGGATCGACGTCTCGCACTGGCAGGGATCGATCGGCTGGCTGCAGGTCGGGGCGGCGGGCTACGACTTCGCGTTCGCGAAGGCGACCGAGGGCATGACGTACATCGACCCGACCTACGTGACGAACCGCGCCGGGGCGACCGCGGCAGGCCTGAGGATCGGGGCTTACCACTTCGCCCGCCCGACGGGCACCTCCGACGCGGCCGCCATCGCCAGCGGCATCGCGCAGGCGGACTACTTCATCGCCACCGCACAGCCGAAACGCGGAGACCTGCTCCCGGTCCTCGACCTCGAGAAGACCGGCGGGCTCGGGGTCGCGCGGCTTACGACCTGGACGCAGGCGTTCCTCGACGAGGTCTACGCGCGGCTGGGCGCCCGCCCGCTCATATACGCCTCGCCGAGCTTCTGGAAGACCTCGCTGGGCGACACGCCGCTCTTCGCAGCGGACGGCAACCGGCTCTGGATCGCCCACTGGACGAAGGCCTCGCTGCCGCTCCTCCCGGCGGCGGGCTGGAACGGCCTCGGCTGGACGTTCTGGCAGTGGACGAGCTGCTCGAGCGTGCCGGGCATCGGCGGCTGCGTCGACGGCGACCGGGTCAACGGCGCGTCGCTCAGCCCGGGCCTGATGCCCGCGACCGCCGCCGGCCCGCCCACGCCGAGCGAACCGCCGGCCGTCGTGGGCACGCCGCAGTCCGGCCGGCTGCTCGCCGCCACCGCAGGCGGCTGGAGCGGCGGCAAGCCGGCGGCCTTCACCTACGGCTGGCAGCGCTGCAACGCCGCCGGCGATGGGTGCGTCCCGATCACCGGGGCGACCAAGAGCACGTACACGCCGGTCGCCGCCGACGTCGGCCACGCGCTGGTGGCGAGCGTGACCGCGACCACGGCAGGGGGCAGCGCCACGGCCGACTCCGTCCCCACGCTCGCGGTCGCGAGCTCCGGCTCGACGCCCTCGGCCGCGCCGAAGGCGACAAAGCCGCCGACGATCGCCGGCCTCGCCCAGGCCGGCCAGACGCTGACCGGAGCCTCGGGCACCTGGAGCGGCGCGCCGAAGACCTACGCCTACCAGTGGCGCCGCTGCCCCGTCGTCGGCGCCACCTGCACGGTCATCCCCGGCGCGAGTACCTCCAACTACCTGCTGACGCCGGGCGACATCGGCTCGAAGCTCTCGCTGGTCGTCACCGCCACCGGCGCGGGCGGCTCCAGCTCGGCGAGCTCGGTTTCCACGGCCGTGGTCGCACCGGCGCCGGTGCCGACCCCGGTCGTCGGCTCGACCACCGCTGTCCTCGGCCAGGCAGGCGCGGTGACGACGGCGGACGCCGACGACGCCGTCGCGGTCGCCTCCTGGCAGCCAGGCGCGGTTCCGGCCGGTTCGACCGTGTCGCTCGCCTCATCGCCGAGCCGGCTCGCCGTGCCGGGCTTCTCGGTCGCCCTCGCCGTCGGCGCACCGGCACCGCTCGCGTGGCCGATCGACGTGACCTTCGCAAGCGCACCGCCGGACGCGGTGCCCGCCCTCCTGTCGGGACGTGGGGTCTTCCGGGCGATCCCCGAGCTGCCCGGGACGACCATGCCCGAGGCGCAGGAGACCGGCGCCTACCGCGAGTCCAGTGGCCCCCTGCACGTGCTCACGCGCCGGCCGGGCCGGATCGCGCTCTTCACCGCCGGCGCCTGGGGCGACCCGCGTTACGCCACGACCGCGCGCCCGCGGATGACGCTGGTGAGCCCGGTGCTCGTGAGCAGCCCGAGCAAGACGGTGGTGCTCGTGCGGACACGGTTCACCCTCGAGGGCCAGGCGCGCCTGGCCGTGACCGTCACCGGCCCGACGGGCCGCCGGGTGACGCTGCTGCCGAGGGGCAGCCGCATCGGCGGCTTTCTGCACGGCGGCCTGACCAACACGCTCAAGAGCGTGCAGCTCCGGCCCGGCGCGTTGCCGCTTCGCATCCGCGTCGTCGCGCGGCACCTCAGGCCGGGTGTGCGCTACCGGGTGCGGATCGCGCTCACGGACCCGTACCTCCGGCACTCGACGCTGAGCGTCGCGCTGCCGCCCAGGCGCTGACAGACGGCGCCGATACGATCCGCGGGTGATCGCGCGGTACACACGCCCGGCGATGGCGCGGATCTGGTCCGAGGAGGCGAAGCTCGGCGCCTGGCTCGAGGTCGAGCTGGCCGCACTCGATGGGTGGGCCGACCTCGGTGTCGTCCCGCGCGAGGACGCCGTCGCCATCCGGGCGCGAGCGCGCGTGCCCTCTCCGGAGCAGGTCGCGGCGCTCGAGCGCGAGACCCACCACGACGTGGCCGCCTTCGTCGACGCAGCCTCCGCGAACCTGGGCGCCGAGGGGCGCTGGCTCCACTACGGGCTCACGTCGTCGGACGTCCTCGACACCGCGCTCGCCTTGCAGGTGAGGGACGCCGGCGCGCTGATCGTCGAGGGCGTCGACCGCGCGTTCGCCGCCGTCGTCGCCCGGGCCGAGGAGCACCGCCTGACGCCGATCATGGGCCGCACCCACGGCATCCACGCCGAGCCGACGACCTTCGGGCTCAAGCTCGCCGGCTGGGCCTTCGAGCTCGAGCGCGGCCGCGAGCGCACGCAGCGTGCGCTCGAGGGCATGCGGGTGGGCAAGCTCTCCGGCGTCGTGGGGACCTACGCAGCGGTCGACCCGCACGTCGAGCGGGTCGCCTGCGAGCGCCTCGGTCTGGAGCCCGCGCCGACCTCCACGCAGGTCATCCAGCGCGACCGCCACGCGGACCTGCTCTGCGCGCTCGCGCTGGTCGCCGCGTCGCTCGAAACCTTCGCGCTCGAGATCCGCCACCTCGCCCGCACGGAGGTCGCCGAGGTGAGCGAGCCGTTCGGCCGGAAGCAGAAGGGCTCGTCGGCCATGCCGCACAAGCGCAACCCCGTCGTCGCCGAGCGCATCTGCGGGCTCGCGCGCATCGTGCGCGCGCAGGCCCTGGTGGGGCTGGAGAACGTGGCGCTCTGGCACGAGCGCGACATCTCGCACTCGTCCGCCGAGCGCGTCGCCATCCCAGACGCGTTCCTTGCGCTCGACTACATGCTCGACCGCTTCGCATGGCTCGTCGAGGGGCTCGTCGTCCGGCCCGATCGCATGCGCAGGAACATCGAGGCGAGCTTCGGGCTGCACGCGAGCCAGCGCCTACTGCTCGCGCTCGTCGAGTCCGGGCTCGAGCGCGACGAGGCGTACCGCCTCGTCCAGCGCAACGCGCTGCGGGCGTGGGACGAGCAGCGGCCGCTCCGCGAGCTCGCCGCCGCCGATGCCGAGATCGCCGCGCGCGTCGACCTCGACGAGGTCTTCGACGAGGCCGCATACACCAGGCACGTCGACACCGTCTTCGAGCGCCTCGAGGCGCTTCAATCACGACTCCACGGGGAGGCCCTGCATGTCTGAAGTGGTTCACGTCGGTTCCGGCAAGGTGCGCGAGCTCTACGCGCTCGACGATGAGCGGCTCCTGCTCACGGCGAGCGATCGCATCTCCACTTTCGACGTCGTCCTGCCGAGCGAGATCCCGGACAAGGGCCGCGTCCTCACCGGCCTCTCCGGGTTCTGGTTCGCGCGCACGCGCAACATCGTCCCGAATCACCTGCTCGCGATCCGGCCCGACGGGCGCTCGCTCGAGTGCCGGCGGCTGGAGATGCTGCCGATCGAGTGCGTCGTCCGCGGCTACCTCTCCGGCTCCGGCTGGAAGGACTACGAGGCGACCGGAGCGGTCTGCGGGCATGAGCTGCCGGACGGGCTGTCCGAGTCCGATCGCCTGCCCGAGCCCATCTTCACGCCCGCCACCAAGGCGACGACGGGCCACGACGAGAACATCACCCGCGAGGAGGCGGCCGAGCTGGTCGGCGCCGAGCGCTTCGCCGAGGCCGAGCGCATCTCACTTGCGCTCTACGCCTTCGGCGCCGACCACGCAGCGCAGCGCGGGATCCTGCTCGCCGACACGAAGTTCGAGCTAGGCGTCGACAGTGACGGCGCCCTGGTGCTGGGCGACGAGGCCATGACGCCTGACTCGTCGCGCTTCTGGCCGGCCGACGAGTACCGCGCCGGCGGCCCGCAGCCGTCCTTCGACAAGCAGTTCGTACGCGACTACTGCGAGACGCTCGGCTGGGACAAGACCGACCCGGGCCCGGAGCTGCACGTCGACGTCATCGAGGGCACGCGCACGCGATACATCGAGGCGTTCGAGAAAGTCACCGGGATCACATTCGCCGACTACCTCGCCGATCCGGAGGTGGTGCTGCGGTGAGGGCGACCGTCCTCGTCAGGCCGAAGCCGGGCATCCTCGACCCGCAGGGCGAGGCGGTCGAGAGCTCGCTCCGCCACCTCGGCTTCGCCGTGAGCGGCGCGCGCGTCGGACGCCTGGTCGAGCTCGACGTGGACGCCCCGGACGCGGATCGCGCCCGGGCCGAGCTCGAGCGCATGTGCGAGCAGCTGCTGACGAACCCGCTGATCGAGTCGTACGAAATCTCTGTTAAAGAGGTCGGCGGGTGACGGCACGCGTCGCAGTCGTCACCTTTCCCGGCTCGAACGACGACCGCGACGCGCTCCAAGCGCTCGCGCTGCTGGGCGCCGAGCCGGTCCCGGTGTGGCACGAGGAGGAGCGGCTGCCCGACGTCGGCGCCGTCGTGCTCCCGGGCGGCTTCTCGTACGGGGACTACCTGCGGTGCGGCGCGATCGCGCGGTTCTCGCCGGCGATGCGCGCGGTCTCGGAGTTCGCGGCGGCCCGCAGGCCGGTGCTGGGGATCTGCAACGGCTTCCAGGTGCTCTGCGAGGCCGGCCTGCTGCCCGGCGTCCTGCGTCGGAACGCGTCCCTCGAGTTCGCCTGCGCCGACGTGGACGTGCGCGTGGAGCAGGCCGACACGCCCTTCACCGAGTCGTGCGCGCCCGGAGACGTGCTGACCATCCCGATCAAGCACGGCGAGGGCGCGTGGTTCGCCGACGGCGAGCTCCTCGACACGGTCGAGCGCGGCGGCCAGGTCGTGCTGCGCTACGCCGCCGGAAACCCGAACGGGTCGGTGAACGACGTCGCGGCCGTCGTGAACGAGCGCCGGAACGTCATGGGGCTCATGCCCCACCCGGAGCACGCGGTCGACCCGCTGCTCGGCCCGACCGGCGGGCTGCCGATCCTGGAGTCGCTGATCGCTGCGGCCGGCGCGCGCACACCCGTCCTGGCCTGACGGTTCCCCACGCCGTCCGTCGGGGAAGGTGGGCGCATGCCCGCGCCCCCCGCCCCTCCGCGAGGCGTTCCTGAGCTTCCTGGGCCTCGGCGACAACTTCTGGCAGGACGGGCTCCGCCCCGTCGTGCGCGAGCACCTCTCCCCGGACAGCTTCAGGCTGCGGGCCGCGAACGACACCGGGGCGTGCCTGCTGACCGCCGCGGCGATCGTGATCGTCGGCGACGTCACGCTCGGCCACCTGCTCCCGAGGACAAGCGACCGTCGAAACCGGCGGAGCCCCTTGATCTGATGGCGAATTTCGTAGATCTCGTCGAGCGCGTCGTTGGTCACGCGGGCGGCCACGGACAGCTTCCAGACCGCCATGCCAAGGCCGACGGTGAGCCAGAGGCGCTCCTTCTGGCCCTCGATCTTGAGGACGGTGCCCATGGGCGCGGCCATCGTGCTGATGCTCCTCGCCGGGGCGCTGATCCTGCGCTACGGGCCGTCCGAGCGGCAGCCCGCCGCCCGGGTGTCCGTCGGGACGATGCTCGTCGTCCTCGCCTGGGGCCTCACCTCACCTCCGTCGGACCTGGACGTCCGCAAGGCTGCAGAGGCCGCTACGGCCCGAGGGGAAGCGCCCGGGCGAGCTCGGGGCGATCGGCGAGGCCCGCGCGGAGCCGCTCCAGGACACCCGCGCGCCGCGTGACCGGGCCGCGCCGGGCCGGCCCGCCGGTCGAGTAGGAGAAGCGCACG
>DASTZE010000209.1:0-3523 GCA_035764425.1 Gaiellaceae bacterium | reverse complement strand
GACCGCCTCGTCGAGGTCTTCGACCGAGCCCGCCTCACCGGCCGCGACCGACAGCGCGACCGGCGCCGGGCCGTAGCGGCGGTTCTGGACGGGAATGGCGTTGCCGGTGGATTCCTCGCCCGCGCGGGCGGCCGTGCCGCGGTCCCAGACGACGCCGCGCGCGACACCTGCCTCGACCAGCGGGACCCGGCGCCGCGGAGTGCCCTCGAAGTCGAGCGACTTCGGCAGCCCGGCAGCGTCGAGCGGGTCTTCGGCGATCGAGATGTTGCGCGCGAATACCGAGTCGCCGATCCGGCCGGCGAAGTAGCTCGACTGCTCGAGCAGCCCGAGCCCATTGAAGCTGTCCAGCGCGAAGTACTCGAGCAGCTCGGCGAACGCGTACGGCTCCAGCACCGCGCGGTAGGCGCCCGGCTCGACCTCGTGGCCGCCACGCGTGGCCTCGGCCTTGCGCAACGCCTCCTCGGCGGTCCCGGCCGCGTCGATCGCACCGATCGCGACCGCCTGGCGCTCCGCGTAGCCGGACACGCCCTCGCCCGCGACGAGAGCGAGGACGTTCGCGTCCGTCATCCGGTCCTCGGCGGCAAGGCCGCCCGAGGTTGCGACGGCCAGCTCGACGACGCCGCTCGTCACGTAGCCGTAGAGCTGGAGCGGACGCGCCGCGGCGATTGCCTGGGCGGCGATCTGCGCCTGCTCGGCGGGCGGCAGCTCAGCGGTCGCCTCGTCGTAGCCATCGACGGCGGCCGTTTCGGCCGGAGGAGCGAAACCGGGGAACTCGTCGTCCGCGGGGGCGGTCGCGACCGCGTCCAGCGTGCGCCGCGCCAGGTCGCGCAGCGCATCGTCGTCGGTGCGGTTCGTCGACGCGCCGGCGACGCGGCCGTCGCGCGCGACGCGCAGCTGAACGACGTGGTTCTCCACGAGCGTCGGCTGGTGCACCTCGGACGCGGCGTAGCGGGCGAAGCCCGAGAGCTCCGAGTGGACGACCGCCTCGGCCTCCTCGCCCGGGACGGCCGCGAGCGCCCGCGCCGCCAGGTCGAGCGCGGTCACGGGCGGACGCCGACCTGGACGTTCCGGAAGCGGCTGACCGGCGCGCCGTGCGAGACGTGCGCGCTCTGGCCCGGCTGGCCCTTGCCGCAGTTGGTCAGCCCGTAGAGCACCCACGTCTCCGGGCTGCCGACCGCGTCCAGCGAGCCCCAGAACTGCGGCGTGATGCCGGTATAGACCGCGTCGCGGAGCATGCGTCCGAGCTTGCCGCGCTTGATCTCCCAGGCGATCTGCGTCCCGAACTGGAAGTTGAGGCGCTTGTCGTCGATCGACCAGCTGCGGTTCGTCGAGACGAAGACCCCGTCGTCGACATCGGCGAGGATGTCCTCCAGCGTCCCGCCGTCGCCCGGCTCGAGGTGCAGGTTCGTCATGCGGACGAGCGGCATGCGGTTCCACGTCTCGGCCCGCATCGAGCCGCCCGCGCCGGATCCGATCTGCGCCGCCGTCTCCCGCGACGTCAGGAACCCGGAGAGCACGCCGCCGGCCACGATCGGCTCGCGCACCGCGGGCACGCCCTCGTCGTCCCACCCGAAGGTGCCGAGGCCGCGGTCGGTCGTCGAGTCGGCGGTCACGTTCATCAGCTCCGAGCCGTAGCGGAGCGAGCCGAGATCGCCGGGGGAGAGGAAGCTGGTGCCGGCGTAGGCCGCCTCGGTGCCGTAGATGCGGTCGAGCTCGGTCGGGTGGCCGACCGACTCGTGCACCTGAAGTGCCGTCTGCTCGGCGTCGATGACGAGCGTGGTCACGCCCGCCGGGCAGACATCGGCCTGCAGGAGCGCCGCCGCCTCCTCGCCCAGGCGCGGCGCCATGTCGGGCAGCCGCAGCGACTCGACGTACTCCCAGCCCGCCTGCGCGCTCGAGCCGCCGAACGCGTTCGGGTAGGAACGCTGCTGGAAGAGGCCGTCTCCGGCAGCGAGCGCGTCGACGCCCGCGCCGCACTCCACGAGGAGGTGCTCGACGTCGGTGCCGACGGAGGTGACGAGGTGCTTGCGCTGCTCCAGGGCGCGCGCCGCCGCCGACGTCACCTTCACGCCCGGATGCCGGGCGGCACTCTCCGCGCGCAGGCAGAGGTCGATCTTGTCCGCGAGCGAGACCGCGAAGGGGTCTTGATTGACGTGGGTCGCGTACGAGCCGGACACGGGTTGCACCGGGGCGAGCCGGCGGCCGTTCCGGGTCGGTGCCGCGCGGGCGAAGCCGGTCGCGCGAGCAGCGGCGTCGCGGGCGCCCGCCTCGTCCAGCCGGCTCGAGCAGGCGAACCCCCAGGCGCCGTCGACGAGCACGCGGACGCCGATGCCCTCGCTTTCCCTGTCGTCCAGCGTCTCGACGCGCCCGTTCTTGGTCGAGACCTCCTGCTCGCGCTCCATGACCGCGCGCGCATCGGCGTACTCGGCACCCGCGGCCAGGGCCGCGTCCACCGCCTCCTGGCAGATCTCGCGCACGAGGGCGAACCCTAATGGCGGCTACACTGTCCCGCGCGCGGTGGTGGCGGAATTGGTAGACGCGCAAGGTTGAGGGCCTTGTGCCCGTTTAGGGCGTGGAGGTTCAAGTCCTCTCCACCGCATGCGACGGCCGCCCGAGAGGCGGCCGTTTTCGTTGGCCGATTTGACGCCGTCCGCAGGCCCCGCTACCGTCGGTTACGAACACACGTTCGCCAACCACGACAGGAGGCCGGATGCTCACCGACCGCCAACGCGAGATCTACGACTACGTCACCCGCTACGTCGACGACCACGGTTACCCGCCGACCGTCCGCGAGATCGGCGAGGCGGTCGGGCTCGCATCGCCCTCCACCGTGCACGCCCACCTCGCCAACCTGGAACGCGCCGGGCTGATCCGGCGTGACCCGACGAAGCCACGCGCGCTGGAGCTCGTCGGCCGCGAGCGCCCACGCGCGGAGCCCGCGCGCGAGGACCTGCAGCGCCGGCTCCCGCTGTACGGCGAGATCGCCGCCGGCGGCCCGCTGCTCGCCGAGCAGCAGGTGGAGGAGTACATCACCGTCCCCGAGCCGCTCTCGCGCGGCGGCGAGGAGTTCCTGCTGCGCGTCAAGGGCGACTCGATGATCCAGGCCGGAATCCTCGACGGCGACACGGTCGTCGTTTCGCGGCAGCAGTCGGCCCGCGACGGCGAGATCGTCGTTGCGCTCGCCGGCGACGACGAGACCGCGGACGAGGCGACCGTCAAGACGTTCTATCGCGAGAACGGGCGCATCCGGCTCCAGCCCGAGAACGACTCGCTCGAGCCCATCTACGCCCAGCACGTCCGGATCCTCGGCCGCGTGATCGGAGTCTTCCGGGCGCTCTGATGGACGTCACCCCGCTCAACCGCACGCTTGACCAGGAGCTGCTGGCGCTCATGCGCGGTGCCAGCCTGGAGTGCCTCGTGTGCGGCGAGTTCGTCATCCACGTGGGCAGGGACGGGCGCTTCTGCCCCGAGTGCGGGAGCGGGCTCGAGGTGCGGCGCGGCGACGTCCGGGCAACGCAGAAGG
>DASTZE010000208.1:0-8089 GCA_035764425.1 Gaiellaceae bacterium | reverse complement strand
GCCAGAATCGTGCGGTTCCCAGCGGTCCTGAGCGGTCAGAGCGAGCGACCGGTGAGGCGCCAAAACCTGCCGTAAATCAGCTAGATTCGGCTCTATCAGAGGGACAGGGGCGGCAGGACTCGAACCTGCAACCCCCGGTTTTGGAGACCGGTGCTCTGCCAGTTGAGCTACGCCCCTCGGCGGTTCGCGCACCGGATTCTACCGGCGCCTCCCGCAGGGTCGGGGTGCGCGCCAGGCCTCGAACGAGGTGTGCGCGGCGGAAGGGGATGAGTAGAGTCGGGGCGTGCGGGCTCCGTCGCAGCGGCGTGCCCTTGGCGTCCTCTTCGGCTTTTTGGCGCTCGCGCTGGCCGGCGTCGCGTGGGCCGCGGCACTCGCGAGCCAGTGGGTCGTGGCGGTCGCGGCGGCCGTGATCGGGCTGTGGCTCGCGTCGTTGATGGTCTCTGCCTTCCGTGCCGCACGCCGACCAGGATGAGGAGTCCGCGGGGCCGCCCCGTATTCTCTTAGGCCGTGGCCGAGGACACACAGCAACTCTGGCTGCAGTACACGAAGACGAAGGACAGGGTGATCCGCGATCGGCTCATCCTCACCTACGCGCCGCTCGTGAAGTACGTGGCCGGGCGGGTCGGTAGCGGTCTGCCCGCGCACGTCGACGAGGAAGACCTCGTCTCGTACGGCCTGCTCGGCCTCATGGGCGCGATCGACCGCTTCGATCCGTCCCGCGACATCAAGTTCGAGACCTTCGCGATCGCGCGGATCAAGGGCGCGATCATCGACGAGCTGCGCTCGCTCGACTGGGTGCCGCGCTCGGTCCGCTCCCGCGCCCGCGACATCGAGCGGGCGATGGCCGAGCTCGAGCGCATCCTCCACCGCGTCCCCACGGACGCCGAGATCGCCGAGAAGCTCGGGATCACGGAAGAGGAGCTGGACGACAGCCTGACCGACATCTCACGCTCCTCCATCGCCGCACTCGACGAGCTCTGGACGATCTCCGGCTCGTCCGGCGACCAGGTGTCGCTCATCGACACCATCGAGGACACGAGCGGGCCCGACCCGCAGGGCGCCCTGGCGCAGACAGAGCTGCGCGACGCACTCGGCGACGCGATCGCCCGGCTGCCCGAGCGCGAGAAGCTCGTCGTCACGCTCTACTACTACGAGGAGCTGACCCTGCGCGAGATCGGCGACGTGCTCGGCGTCACAGAATCGCGCGTCTCGCAGCTGCACACAAAGGCGATCCTCCGCCTCAAGGCGCGCCTCGCCGGCGGGGCGCGCGCGATGACGACCTAGACCGCCGCCTCCACCTCGCGGATCAGGCGCTCGATGAGCGCGGCGCCTGTCCCGTCGACGAGCACGTATGCCTCCGCGAGGCGAGCCCGGGCCTCGTCGTGCCGTCCCTGCCCGGCGAGGAAGCGCGCGTAGCCGACGATCATCTCGGCACGCTCGAGTCGTGTCTCGGTGCCGGCGAACTCCTCGAGCACCCGCCGCCAGACCTCGTCCGCCTCGGCGCTTCGCCCCTGCGCCTCGCGCAGCAGAGCGAGCTCGAAGTACGCATCGGGCCAGGGCACGGCCGTCAGCGCCGCGTCCGCCTCGTCGAGCCGGCCTCGCGCCACGAGGATCTGCGCACGGAGCGCGTTCACCAGGCCGCCACGCACGCCGCCCGACGTGTCCACGTCCAGCGCGCGGTCGAGCGCGGCCCAGGCTTCGTCGAGCCGACCGAGCTCGATCAGCGTGCGGGCGAGGTTCACGGTCAGAGCATTGAAGAGCCACAGCGCCTCGCCGAGCTTTTCGGCGACGACGACGCGTTCCTGCGCGTGAGCGACCGCCTCCTCGAGCCGGTCCTGCGCACGGCGGAGGAAAACGAGGACGGCGTGGGCCGCCTCGAGGGCGCGGAGGCTCCCGGTCTCGATGGCCAGGCGCATGGCTTCGCCGACCTGGCGCTCGGCCTCGTCAAGCCTGCCCAGCTCGAGCAGAGCAATTGCGCTGTGGCCCGCCAGGCAGAACGCGGCCCGCGGCAGGTCGCCGAGCTCGAAGGCGATCTCGGTTGCGCGGCGCCGGTGCTCCACGCCGCTGCTGAGGCGCCCCGCCCAGGTGTCGGCGAGGCCGGCGATGTCGTGCGCCTCGATCTCGATGCCGCGCAGGCCGAGGGGCTCCGCGAGCTCGAGCGCATGCGTCCCCGCTTCGGTCATCCCCGGCAGGTCGCCGCGTACACGAGCCACCTCGGCGAGTGCGAGGTACGCGAGCGCCGCCCCTTCCGGCGTCGCGTTGTCCGCGAGGATCTGCTCCGCGAGCCCGGCCGCCTCGTCGGCGGCGCCGGATCGTGCCAGCACGGAAGCAAGCTGGGCACGTGCGAGCTCCGCAGCCTCCGGGTCGTCGCCCGCGATATCGACCGCCGTGCGCAGGAGCTCGGTTGCCTGATGCACGCTCGCCGTTGCCGCTGTCCACGCCGCCGCCGCCCGCGCGGCATCGACGGCCGCGTGGACGAGGCCCGGGTCGACAACCTCGAGCGGTGCGACCTCCCGGCGGAGTGAGACCGCCTGAGTCAGGTGGTGTGCGATCGCGACGCCGAGATCGGGGCGGCCGTCGTGGCCGGCCAGCCACTCGGCCGCGCGCCGATGGAGCTCGGAGCGGTCGAGCTTGGGGATCGACTCGTACGTGACCTCGCGGACGAGCGCGTGGTGGAAGCGGAACTGACGCGCGCCGAGGAATGCGCTCTCCGGCTGCTCGTCGATGAACCCGCCCATGCGGAGGCGGCGGAGGGCCGGCGCAGCCCCGTCGCCCGCCTCGACCGCCGCGACGGCCGCGTCCCAGAACACGCCGCCGACGACCGCGCACGCCTGCGCGATCCGCTTCACCTCGGGCGGGAACAGGTCGAGCCGGGCGCCGATCAGCGCGCGCAGCGAGCGCGGGACCCCGGCGTCGAGGCCGTCCTCGCCGGCCACCGCCGAGATCTCCTCGAGGAACAGCGGGCTGCCCTCGCCGCGCGCCACGATCGCGGCTCGAACCTCGGCCGTCCATGCCGGGTCAGCGAGATTGTCGACGAGCGCGGTTGCCTCGTGCGGACGGAGCGCGCCGAGCTGGAGCACGCGCACCCGGTCGTCGGCGACGAGCTCGGTCATGCGGTCGCGGAGCTCGGGGCGGCCCTGGAACAAGAAGGCGAGCGGCGCCGGCGCAAGGGCCTGGAACAGGTCCTGGACGGCCCCAACGAGGATGTCGTCCGCCCAGTGCAGGTCGTCGAGCACCACGACGAGGGGGCCTGTCGACGCGAGCGCCTCGAGGTAACGGCGCACGCTCCACAGCAGCTCATGCTCCGAGCCCGCGGGCGCGCGCGCCGCGAGGGCGGCCAGCTGCGCCTCGACGAGCGGGAGCTCCTCGGGGCTGTGGCGCGGGCCGAGCGCTGTGTGCAGCTTCGCGCGGACCGCCGCCTCGCCGTCTGCCTCTCCGATCGCGGCCTCCCCGCGCACCACGGCTGCGAGCGGCAGCCACGCGCCGCCCTCGCCGTACGGGAGGCACGCGCCGCGGAAGACACGGGCCCGTCCGCGCACCCGCGCCTCGAACTCCTCCACAAGCCTGCTTTTCCCGATGCCCGGCTCGCCGAGGACGACGACGGCCTGCGGTGTGCGCTCCCGGATCGCGCGCTCGAGCGCGTCGGCCAGCACTTCGAGCTCCGCGGACCGCCCCACGAGCGGCGAGCTCGCGCGAGTTCGCTGCGCGGCGCCGTGGAGCGCCGGCCAGGCCGGCACGGGCTCACGCTTGCCCTTCGCCTCAACCCGGACCTCGGCCCCGTAGTCGACCGCGTCAATCGTCAGACGCATCGTGTCGTGTCCAACGAGCACCTGGCCGGGACCGGCCGCCTGCTCGAGCCGCGCCGCCGTGTTCATGACGTCCCCGGTTGCGAGCGCCTCGGTACCGCCGACGACGGCGTCGCCGGTCGCAATGCCCACCCGCAGCTCCAAGTCAACGCCGAAGCGCGGCCGCAGGGTGTCGCTGAGCCCCACGAGCGCGTCGCGGAGTGCGAGCGCGCAGTGGACGGCACGCTCGGCGTCGTCCTCGTGCTGGAGCGGCACCCCGAACACTGCTACGACGGCGTCCCCCGCGAACTTCTCGACCGAGCCGCCGAACTGCTCGACCACCGACCGCGTGCGGTCGAAGTAGGCCGCCTGCACGGCGCCGACCGCCTCGACGTCCAGCGCTTCGCCAAGCGCGGTCGAGCCGACGAGGTCGCAGAACAGCACGGTCACGAGCTTTCGCTCGGTCGCGACGCTCACGCGGCGAAGCGAAGCAGATGCGCGGCTACAGTTGCAAAACGGCTGCTGACGCGGCGTTATAGTCGCCTCCGGCCGCCGCCCAGAGGGTCGACAACAACAGGAGGAGCCCGCCGCATGCCCGCTCTCGAGCCCGGGAAGATTCGCAATGTCGCCGTCGTCGGACACCGTGGGACGGGAAAGACGTCCCTCGTCGAGGCACTGCTCTTCGAGGGCGGCGCTACCAACCGCCTCGGCTCGATCGAGCAGGGCACGACCGTCTCCGACTGGGACGAGGACGAGCAGCGACGAGCAACATCGATCGGCGCGACGCTCACGCACGTCGACTGGCAAGGGCGCAAGATCAACCTGATCGACACGCCCGGGGACGCCAGCTTCCAGGGCGACACGATCGCGTCCCTGATGGTCGTCGAGGGCGCGCTGATCGTAGTCAGCGCCGTCATGGGCGTCGAGGTCAACACCGGCCGGCTCTGGGACCGCGCCGACAGGCTGGGCCTGTCGCGGGTCCTGTTCGTGAACATGCTCGACCGCGAGCGCGCGGACTTCCTGCGCGCGCTCGGCCAGCTCCAGGAAATGCTCTCGCCGCGCTGCATCGCCGTCAGCCTCCCGATCGGCGCCGAGCACGAGCTGACCGGCATCGTCGACCTGCTGCACGAAAAGGCGTACATGAGCCCTGAGGGTGCACGCGAGTCGAAGCCGGTCGAGATCCCGGACCACGTCGCAGCGGAGGTCGCGGAGTACCGCACGCAGCTGATCGACGCCGTCGTCGAGACCGACGAGGCGCTGATGGAGAGCTACCTCGAGAGCGGCGAGGCGCCGGCCGAGGACGTGGCCAAGGCGCTCAAGTCGGCGGTGACGCGCGGTGAGATCTTCCCGGTCGCCGCCGGCGTCGCGACGAAGAACCTCGGCACGGCCGCGCTGCTCGACCTGCTCGTCGAGGGCGTGCCGTCGCCGGCCAAGAAGGAGCCCGTCGTCGACCTGCACGACGCCGATACCGCCGCCTTCGTCTTCAAGACGGTCGCCGACCCGTTCGCCGGCCGCATCAACGTCTTCCGCGTCGAGAAGGGCACGATCACGACGGACTCCAACCTCGTGAACGCCCGCACGCACCAGAAGGAGCGGACGGGGTCGCTGATGTTCATGCAGGGCAAGGAGCACGCCAGCGTCACCGAGATCGGCCAGGGCGATATCGGAGCGGTCGCGAAGCTGAAGGATGTGCAGACGGGCGACGTGCTCGCCGACGCCGAGCACGAGCTTTCGCTCGAGACGCCGAAGATCGACTTCCCGGAGCCGGTCATGTCGTTCGCGATCTCGCCGAAGGCGAAGGGCGACGAGGAGAAGATGGCCGCCGGCCTGCGCCGGCTGCACGAGGAAGACCCCACGCTGTTCCTCAGGCGCGACCCCCAGACGGGCGAGCAGCTGATCTCCGGGCTGTCGCAGATGGCCGTCGAGGTCGCAGTCGACCGGCTCCACAGCCGGTTCGGCGTCGACGTCGAGCTCCGCCAGCCACGCGTCCCGTACTTGGAGACGATCCGCAAGGAGTCGCGCGCGCAGGGCCGCTACAAGAAGCAGACCGGCGGGCGCGGGCAGTTCGGCGACTGCCACATCGTGCTCGAGCCGCTCGATGCGGGCGAGGAATACGAGTTCGTCGACCAGATCGTGGGCGGGGTGATCCCGCAGGGGTTCCGGCCGGCGGTCGACAAGGGCATCCAGGAGGCGATGCTCCACGGCGAGCTCGCCGGCGCGCCCGTCAAGGGGGTGCGGGTTCGCCTCGTGGACGGCTCGTACCACACCGTCGACTCCTCCGAGATGGCATTCAAGATCGCCGGATCGATGGCGTTCAAGACCGCCTACGAGAAGGCCGACCCGGTGCTGCTCGAGCCGATCATGGACGTCGAGGTGACTGCCCCGGACGAGACCGTCGGCGCCGTGAACGGCGACCTCAACTCGCGACGCGGCCGGCTGCAGGGCATGGAGCCGCGCGGCGGCATGACGACGATCAAGGCCGAGGTACCGATGTCGGAGATGCTCACGTACTCGCAGGCGCTGACCTCGATGACGGGCGGCCGCGGCGATTACCACATGCACTTCGCGCGCTACGAGGAGGTGCCGCAGCACATCGCCCAGAAGGTGATCGCGGCGGCGCAGGCGGAAAAGGAGGAGGCTGCAGGCTGATGCGTGCGCTCCGTCCGCCCGACATCGCCACGATCTGCGCCATCTGCGAGCGCACGCTGCTCGTCGGCGAGCGCGCGACCCGCTACACGCCGGACGGCGGCGACCACTACGTCGACGTCTGTCCGCTGTGCAACACGATCGCGCTGCAGCACGGGTGGGTGAAGGAGGGCGCGCCGACCACGCCGGCCGCCGCCCCTCTGCGCCGGCGGCGCCGGCTGAGCCTCGCGGCGATCTTCGATCCCCGGAAGGCCGGCGCGGAGGAGCCTGTGGTCGCCGAGCCGATCCTGCGCCGGCTCTCGAAGCCGGAGCAGGCGATCGTCGAGGCGGCGGAGCTCTTCAACGCGTCGACGTACCGGCGCACGGTCGGCGGCATCGCGCGAAGCCTCGGCCCGCCGAAGGTCTCGATCGTCCCGCTCTCGGGCGTGAACACCGAGGTGGTCGTGACCGTCGCGTGGGAGCTGTCCTGGTACCAGTACCGCGTCTCGTTCGACGCGGCCCAGCCTGTGCGTCTGGAAGAACGGGGGCTGGAGCTCGACGAGCTCGACTCCATGTTCCTGGACTGGAACACCGAGCTCGCGGACGACGGGCGGCTCGTGCCGAATATCGCCCGCGTCTGACGACACTGCGACAGTCCCCTCGTGGGCGGTCCCGCGGTTTCCATTCGTACAATCCGCGGCGTGATCTACTGCGTCGTCCCGCGCGAGCTCGAGGCGGAGCTCTACGACAAGCTGGTCGAGTACTACAAGGACAACCCGAACGTGACGGTCATCGTCGACCGGCGCGAGGGCGACCGGCGCCGGTCAGGCGCGGGGAAGAGCAAGGGCAACGGCGGCGGCGCCGGGAAGCGCGAGCTCCGCGATCGCCGGCGCCCGCGCGCCCGCGGGACGTTCCTCACGACCGACCCGCCCGAAGGCGCCGAGTAGCCCCGGCACGTCACTAGGATGGCCGCCGTGAGCGCGGTCGAGACGAAGACGTTCCAGAACTACATCGCGGGCGAGTGGGTCGACGCCTCCACGGGCGAGACGTTCGAGTCGACGAGCCCGGCGAACGGTGAGCTGATCGGCACGTTCCCGAAATCAGCCGAGGCGGACGTCGACCGCGCAGTCGCCGCTGCCAAGGAGGCGTACGAGTCCTGGCGGCTCGTCCCGGCACCCAAGCGCGGCGAGATCATCTTTCGTTTCGCGCAGCTGCTGATCGACCGCAAGGACGAGCTGACGCAGCTGATGACCCACGAGATGGGCAAGGTCAAGGCCGAGGCGGGCGGGGACGTCCAGGAAGCGATCGACATGAGCTTCTACATGGCCGGCGAGGGCCGGCGGCTGTTCGGCCAGACGACGCCGTCGGAACTGCCGGACAAGTTCAACATGTCCGTGCGCATGCCGATCGGCGTCGTGGGCGTGATCACGCCGTGGAACTTCCCGATCGCGATCCCGTCCTGGAAGATCGTGCCGGCGCTCGTCTGCGGGAACACGGTCGTGTTCAAGCCCGCGAACGACACGCCGCGTCTGGGCGAGCGCTTCGTCGAGCTGCTCGCTGAGGCCGGCGTCCCGGCGGGCGTCGTCAACGTGGTGCACGGGTTCGGCGGCGACGTCGGCGAGCGCATCGTCCGCCATCCGGACGTGCGCGTCATCACCGTCACCGGGTCGCGCGAGACC
>DASTZE010000207.1:0-11875 GCA_035764425.1 Gaiellaceae bacterium | reverse complement strand
GACGGCGCCCGCTCCGCAGACGCAGTCGCGGTCATCGGCGGTTCCATGCTCTCACTATGCCGCCGATTCATGGGTGAACGGGTGGTGTCGAAGTGGTGTCGCGGATCGTCAGGCGGCCAGTTCGGCCCGCGACTCGAGCCTGGCGAGGTACACCGGGCGCGCCGAGCGCAGGTAGGCCACGACGACCTCGCGCGACTTCGCGCAGGGAATGAGCGTCTTCCAGCCGTCGACGTGCGCGGGGATGTGGACATCGCCGGACGCCACTGCGGGTAGTCCTTCCCGGGCGACCCAGGCGAACATGGTCGTCCGGTTGAAGAGCTCGAACCGGTGGACAAGCAGGCGGAGCTCCGGCCGGCGGGCCCACGCCCGCGTGGTGCGCCCCGACGCGTTGCCCGTGGCCTCGTCCGGGTGGGCGGCGATCAAGGCCGCGCCCGCGGCGTCGGCGCGGCGCAGCGCGCGTTCGAATGGGGGCTCGACGACGACGCGCTCCTCCAGCCCTACCGCGACGGCATGCGCGGAGTCCTCGCCGTCGTCGGCCTCGTACGTCAGCTCGAGGCCGGCGATCACGAGCAGCCCGTAGCGCGACCACGCGCGCTCCCCCTCGCGCGTGATCTCCTTCAGGTAGCCGTCGAACCGCGACGCCCCCACGTGCGCGGTCTCGTCCGCCGCCTGGTCGTCGCGGAGCGCGTGATCGGTGATGCAGAGCACGTCGTAGCCGAGCCGCCCGTGGAGATCGACGAGCTCCCGAACCGGTAGCGCGCCGTCGCTCCAGCGGGTGTGCGCGTGGAGCTCGCAGAGCAGCGGCTCGGGCTTCGATCTCACCGTTCCGAGTGTGGCCCGGGCCGCCCGATCAGTGGGCGGAAAGGTGGTGGCCGGCGCGTGTCGATCCTGTGAGCGGGCGGCTCGTATCGAACTGGTGAACCGGCGTGGGAATGGTGGTTTCCCTACTTGCGGAAACCGCTGCAAACACTCATGCTTCGACACCCATGTTCGCGATCGTCGCCCATCGGGTGTCAGTGACGAACGCGGCGCTCCTCGCCGCCATCTGGCCGGGCGAGCCGGCGTCGCAGCTGACCCCCGATGAGGCGCTCGCGCTGATGCGCCCCGGCGACGTGGCGCTGGGCCGGCTCGACGTGCTGCCGTCGGTCGACGGCGTCGAGCCGGGGCTCGAGGCGCTGCGGGCGCTCGAAGCACGCGGCGTCGTCGTGCTGAACGGACCGGAGACCCTCATGCGGGCGCACGACAAGCTGCTCACGGCCCAGGTGCTCGCGGCCGCGGGGCTGCCGCACCCGGAGACGCGGCTCGCCGTCCCGGGCGCGCCGCTGCCCGAGGTGGACGGGCCGGTCGTCGTCAAGCCGCGCTTCGGAAGCTGGGGGCGGGAGGTGATCCTCTGCAGCGACCGGCGCATGCTCGCGGCGACGCTCCAGGACTTCGGGCGGCATCCGTGGTACCCGCGGACCGGCGCGCTCGTGCAGGAGCTCATCCCGCCGTGCGGGCGCGACCTGCGCCTGCTGGTCGCGGGCGGCGAGGTGGCCGGCGCGATCCAGCGGATCGCCGCCGAGGGCGAGTGGCGGACGAACGTCGCGCTCGGCGGTCACCGGGTCGCAATCGCCGACCCTCCGGCCGAGGCGTGCGAGCTCGCGCTCCTCGCGGCCGAGGCGTGCGACGCCGACCTGGTCGGGGTCGACCTGCTGCCCTGCGGCGACGGCTGGGTCATCATCGAGCTGAACGGGGCAGTCGACTTCACCGCGGAGTATGCGGACGGCGACGTCTTCGCGCGGGTCGCGGGCGCGCTGACGACGGCCGCCGAGCCGCCGCTGGAAGCCGTCTCCTAGCTCTTCGGAACCGGCTCGAGCGCGTACCCGACGCCGTAGCGCGTCTGGATGAACGTGTGCCGGGGCGCGCGCCGGTCGACCTTGTCGCGCAGCTTGCGCACGAAGACGTCCACCGTCCGGTCACGGTGCCCCTCACGGCGCCCCCAGATGCGCTGCAGTAGCTCGTCGCGAGTGACCACACGCCCGCGGTCGAGGGCGAGCACGTAGAGCAGCCGGAACTCGGTCGGCGTCAGCCCGACGTTCTCACCGTCGACGTACGCCTGGACCTCGCGCGGGTTGATGTGCAGCTCCTCGATGTCGATCGGCTCCCCGCGCTCGATCCGCTCCGCGCGCGTGCCGCGGCGCGCGGCCGCCTTCACACGCGCGACCAGCTCGGCCATCGAGAACGGCTTGACGAGGTAGTCGTCCGCGCCGATCTCGAGCGCGTGCACGCGGTCGTGTTCGGTGCCGCGCGCACTCACCACGATGATGGGTGTGCCGATGCCCTCGGCGCGCGCGGTCTCGATCACGTTCCAGCCGTCGCGGCCGGGCAGCATCAGGTCGAGCACGCACACGTCGGGACGGTCGAACCGCAGGCGCGCCAGGCCCTGTTCGCCCTTGCCGACGACGACAGGCTCGAAGTCCGCGGCCGCGAGATGTCGTGCCATCCCCTCGGCGATGACGTCGTCGTCCTCGACGATCAGCACCTGGGGCACGGCCGCGTACCATAGCCTGGTGAGGCTCCGGCGCCGTGACACGGTCGCGGAGGACCTCGCGCAGCTCCAGCTCGAGGCCGCGCGCGCGCACCACCTCGTCGAGGAGAGCCGCGAGATCCTCGTCGTGCTCGACCGCGACCGCTGCGTGATCGCGGCGAGCCGCCGCGCGCGCGAGTCGCTGGAAGGGCTCGCCGACGGCGCCCCGTTCCCGGAGGCGGCCGCGCAAGCCGGCGGACGGACGCCGCTCGAGGTCACGTACTCGGTCGACGGCCACCAGGAGACGCTCGTGTACGTCAGCGCCGCCGGGGAGGTCGCGGCCTACGAGGAGCTGCGCGCCGGGTTCACGGCGGCGGTCTCGCACGAGCTGCGCACGCCGCTCGCGCGCCTGCTGGCGCTGCTCGAGTCGGCCTCGCTGCCGGGGGCCGACCCACAGGCGCTCATTGCCGACGCGCGCGACGAGGTCGACCGGATCCGCGAGCTGATCGACGACGTCCTCTTCGTCAGCGAGCTCGAGAGCGGGCGGGCCGTGGTCTCGCTCGGGTCGATCCGCGCGCTGCCGGTACTCGAGGGAGTCTTCGCCGAGCTGGCGCCGGCGGCCGAGCGGGCGGGCATCCGTCTTGAGCTCGAGTGCGCCCCGAGCTTCGCGGTCCCCCTGCGTCAGCGGATGCTCCAGGTCATCGCCCAGAACCTCGCGCTGAATGCCATCCGCTACGCGGGCGACGGCTCGACGTTCACCTTCGCCTGCCGCGAGGACGACCGGGCCTACGTCATCGTCGCCGAGGACGACGGCGTCGGCGTCGCGCGTGAGGACGTCCCGCGGCTGTTCGAGCGCTTCTACCGCAGCGACCGCGCGCGCGCCTCGCGCGGGACAGGGCTCGGGCTCGCGATCGTGAAGCACATCATCACGGCCGCGGGCGGCACGGTCGAAGCGCGGAGCGCGCCAGGCGCCGGACTGCGCATCGAGTGCCGGTTTCCGCGCGGCTGACGTCCCGGCGCCCGTTTACCAGATCGACACCATATGTTCACGGCGCGGCGCCCCATTGCGAGGGATCCGGGTCGTACGCTCGCGGCACATCGACAACGTCGAAAACCTGGGAGAGGTCGTCCGGGTGGAGAGCGGGTGGTGGCGGTTCGGTGAACGTGCAATCGACCGGCCGTCGGGCACGTCTTACCCGTCCGGAAGCGCGCCGAAAAAGGGCGCATTACGAGGGGTAACGAAAGGAGATTTCGGACTATGCGCAAGACGCGCTACGTCATCGCCGCGCTCGCGGCGGGGGTCATCGCGGCCGTGGCATTCGCGGCCGTCGCCGGCGCGCAGCCGGCGAAGACGCAGGCCACGCAGCTCAGCGGGGCGGGCTCGTCGTTCGTCGCGCCGCTGATCGGCCAGTGGATCAACGCCTACAAGGACGCGACGATCACCTACAACCCGGTGGGGTCCGGCGCCGGCATCACCGCGATCAGCGGCCGTACCGTCGACTTCGGGGCCACCGACGCGCCGCCGACGGTCGACCAGTTCACGAACTGCCGCGGGTGCGTCATGGTGCCGTGGGCCCTGTCCGCGTCGGCCATCCTCTACAACCTGCCCGGCGTCAAGAACAACCTGCACCTGACCGGCAGCGTGATCGCCGACATGTATCTCGGCAAGATCTCGAAGTGGAACGACGCGAAGATCCGGAAGCTGAACCCGGGCGTCAACCTGCCCGCCACGGACATCACGCCGGTCTACCGCTCCGACGGCTCCGGCACCACCTTCAACGTCACGGACTTCCTGTCGGCGTCGAGTAAGACATTTTCGAATCAGATCGGCCATAACACTGCAGTCGACTGGCCGAAGGGGGTCGGCGGCCGCGGCAGTTCGGGCGTCTCGGCGATTCTCTCGCGCACGCCGGGCGCGATCGGCTACGCCGACATCGCCTACGCGCTGGCGAACAAGCTCCAGTTCGCGGCTGTTCGGAACGCGTCGGGCAAGTTCGCCCTGCCGGGCCTCCGCGGCATCAAGGCGGCGGCGCAGGCCGACAAGAAGTTCGACTCGCGCAACTTCCTGTCGATCGTGAACCCGCCTAAGGGCGCGAAATACGCGCAGGCGTACCCGATCTGCACGTACACGTACGTGCTCATCCCGGCCCAGTCGCCGAAGGGGAACGATCTCAAGGCGTTCATCACCTGGGCGATCACGGACGGGCAGAAGCTCGGCGTCAAGCTGCTCTTCCAGCCGCTTCCGGCGTACGTCGTCGCGCACGACAAGGTCGTGTTGAAGCGGGTGTCCAGCACCTGATCCGGGTCTAGCTGGGTTGACGACCGCAGCAAGAACCGCGCCGACCGGCCCCGCCGCCCTCCAGCGGCGGGGCCGGTTCCGCTTCGGCGACGCCCTGCTCTACGGGCTGACGCTGGTGGCCGGCTTCGCGGCCGTCGTCCTGTTGATCCTGATCACCTGGAAGGTCCTCGCGGGGGCGAAGCTCTCGTGGCAGACCTTCCATCTCGACTTCCTCACCACAACGACGTGGAACCCGGTCACCGAGGTCTTCGGCGCCGGGCTCTTCCTCTTCGGCACGGCGCTGACGTCGATCTTCGCGTTGCTCGTCGCCGGGCCGATCGCGATCGCCATCGCGCTCTTCCTCACCGAGCTCGCGCCGCCCTGGATCCGCGCGCCGGTCGGCGCGCTGGTCGAGATGCTCGCGTCGGTGCCGAGCGTGGTGCTCGGTCTCTGGGGCATCCTCGTGATGGGGCCCTGGGTCGTCTCCACGCTCAGCCCGATCCTGAGCACGCTGTTCGGCTGGACGCCGTTCTTCGACGGCGAGCAGACCGTGGGGTCGAGCCAGCTGTCGGCCGTGCTGATCCTGACGATCATGGTCGTCCCCATCGTCTCGAGCATCTGCCGCGAGCTCTTCACCAACGTGCCGACCGAGCTCAAGGAGGGCGCGCTCGCGCTCGGCGCCACCCGCTGGGAGATGATCCGCGGCGTCGTCTTCCCGTACTCGCGCGCGGGGATCTCCGCCGCCCTGATCCTGGGGCTCGGCCGTGCGGTCGGCGAGGCGATCGCCGTCACCCAGGTGATCGGCGCCGGCACACAGATCAGCTTCAACCTCTTCGCCACCGGCGACACGCTCGCGAGCAAGATCGCGGCGTCCTACAACAGCGCCGGCACCAACCTCGAGCGCTCGTCGCTCGTCTACCTCGGCGTCCTGCTCCTGATCTTCTCGCTGATCGTCAACGTCCTGGCGCAGCTGATCGTCCGCCGCGTCGCCCGCCGCCAGCAGGGGCGCACATGAGCGTGCAGGCGGATCCGGGCTATTCCCTGTCGAGCGAGCGGCTGCGCCGCCGCAAGGTCGTGAACCGCATCATGGAGGCGCTGGCGACCCTCGCGGCGCTGCTCGCCGTCGCCGTGCTGGTCATCGTCGTCGCCTCGGTGCTGAAGAAGGGCATCGGCGCGATCAACGTCGACTTCTTCACGAAGACCACCTCCACCTTCAGCTTCGGGCCGTCGCAGTCCGGGATCGCGAACGCGATCGTCGGCAGCCTCGTCATCGTTTTCTTCGCCATCCTGATGGCGCTGCCGGTGGGAGTTCTCGCGGCCATCTACCTCAACGAGTTCGCCTCGCCGAGGATGCGGGCGCCGCTCCAGCTGGCGCTCGACGTCCTCAACGGCATTCCGGCCATCGTCGTCGGCATCTTCGTCTACGTCCTGCTCGTGCTGGGAAGCGGACAGAGCGCGCTCAAGGCCTCGTTCGCGCTCGCCATCCTCATGCTCCCGCTCTTTGCGCGGTCGACGCAGGAGGTGCTGGCGCTGGTGCCGAACGCGCTGCGCGAGGGCAGCCTGGCGCTCGGCGCCCCGCGCTGGCGGACGACGCTCAGCATCGTGCTCCCGCAGGCCGTCGGCGGGATCATCACGGGGGCGACGCTCGCGACCGCACGCGTCGCCGGGGAGACGGCGCCGCTGCTGTTCACGTCCTCCCTCGTCGGTAACGAGGTCAACTGGAACCCCTCGCACCCGCTCATGTCGATGCCCTACTTCATTTTCGCCGCCTCCGAGCAGGCCGACCCCGGGCTTCAGGAACAGGCCTGGGCCACCGCGCTCGTCCTGATCGCATTCGTCCTCGTCGCGAGCACCATCGCGCGCTACTTCGGGCTGCGGAGCCGCAGGCGCCGCGGCGGCAAACGCTAGGGAGGAGAGACCGGGATGGATTACCCTTCCACGGAAATGACCGAGGACACCGAGGAGCAGAGCGGTGGCGACGGCCTGGCCAAGGCGATCGACCCGACGAGGCTCGGGCCGGCCGCGCCGAGCTCGGCGCCCGCCTCGGCGCCGACCGTCTTCAAGATCGACGCGCTGACGGCGTACTACGGCAAGTCGGCCGCGGTCCGCGACGTCAGCTTCGACGTCCCGGGCAACCAGGTGACGGCGATCATCGGCCCGTCGGGCTGCGGGAAGAGCACGTTCATCCGCTGCCTGAACCGGATGAACGACGTCGTGCCGAACTTCCACACCGACGGCGCGATCTACTTCCACGGCATCGACATCCAGGGCAAGGACGTCGACCCGGTCAACGTCCGCCGGCAGATCGGCATGGTCTTCCAGCGGCCGAACCCGTTCCCGAAGTCGATTCACGACAACATCACCTACGGGCTGAAGATGCTGGGCATGAAGGACGACCTGGAGGGGCGAGTGGAGCGCGCGCTGAAGCGCGCCGCGCTCTGGGAGGAGGTCAAGGACCGGCTGAAGGACAGCGCCCTGGCGCTCTCGGGCGGCCAGCAGCAGCGGCTGTGTATCGCACGCGCGATCGCGATCGAGCCGGAGGTGATCCTGCTCGACGAGCCCGCGTCGGCGCTCGATCCGATCTCGACCGCGAGCATCGAGGACCTGATGCACGAGCTGAAGTCGGACTACACCATCGTGATCGTGACCCACAACATGCAGCAGGCCGCACGCGTGGCCGACATGACGGCGTTCTTCTCGCTGAGCGAGGTGGTCGACGGGTCGCGCTCCGGCGTCCTGGTCGAGTACGACCGGACGGACAAGATCTTCACGACGCCGGGCGACAAGCGCACGGAGGACTACGTGACGGGGCGGTTCGGTTGAGCCCGACGCGCATCTCGCTCCAGGAGGATCTGGACACCCTCCAGGCGACGCTGCTCGAAGAGGGCGAGCTCTGCGCTCGCGCCATCCGCGGAGCAATCCAGGCCGTCCGCGAACGGGACCCCGAGCTCGCCGACGACGTCATCGCCTTCGACGACGAGGTCGACGCGCGCTACCTCTCGATCGAGAACGGGATCGAGTCGCTGCTCGCCCGCCAGACGCCGGTCGCGACCGACCTTCGTCTGGTCCTGGCGATCTTGCACATCAATCTTTCCCTCGAGCGCATGGCCGACCTGTGCGTGAACATCGCGAAGCTGACCAAGTTGGTGTACATGGTCCCGCCGGACACGAAGTTGATCGAGGCGTTCGACGAGATGGGCGCGCGCGGCGAGGAGATGCTCAGACTGGCCCTCGACGCGTTCGTTCGCCGGGACGTCGAGGCGGCCGAGCAACTGACCGAGCTCGACGAGCTGATCGACCGTGCCAACCGGCGTGCGGTTCACCACCTGCTCGCCCTCGGTTCCAACCGTGAGCTGCGCGAGTGGGGGCTGCGCATGATCGTCGTCTCGCGGTGCCTGGAGCGTGTCGGCGACAACGCCGTGGACATCGGCGAGCAGGTCGCGTACCTCGTCACCGGCGAATTCCGTGAGTTCACGGACGCGTCGACCGAGCTCCGCGACGACTGAACACTGCTTAACACAAGCGACGTAGCCGGTTAACGGCGGCACACCGCGACGTAAGGCCTCCGGGCTATAACGACCCCGTGCGGCCTCAACGCACGGGACTCCTCATTCTCGTCGCGAGCGCCGCGCTCGTCGTTGCCGCGATCGCCGGTGGGGCGGCTGCGTTGACGGGTGCGGCGCTCATCTGGGGCATCGGAAACAGCTCCTCCGCGAGTGAGGCGCAGGCGGTCGCGTCCAGCAACGCGGACGTCGCCGCCGCCCGCTTCCGCCGTGTCGGGCGGCCGCTGACGATCGGCCAGATCTACCAGCGCGCCCGGCCGGGGGTGGTGCGTGTCTCGACCGAGGCCGTCGTCCGGGAGCGCGACCCGTTCGGCCTCTTCCCGACCATGGCCCAGGAGCAACGCGGGCTCGGCTCGGGCTTCGTGACCGACAAGGCCGGCTACATCGTCACCAACTACCACGTCGTCGAGGGTGCGCAGAAGATCCGCGTCAGCTTCTCGAACAACGAGAGCATGGCCGCCAGGGTCGTGGGCGCCGACCCGTCCACCGACGTCGCCGTCCTCAAGGTGAGCGCGGAGTCGCGCGCGCTGCGCCCCCTGGAGCTCGGCAACTCCGACACCGTCCACGTGGGCGACGCCGTCGTCGCGATCGGCAACCCGCTCGGCTACGAGCGCACCGTGACCTCGGGCATCGTGAGCGC
The DNA here is from genome assembly GCA_035764425.1 of Gaiellaceae bacterium. Classification (GTDB taxonomy): domain Bacteria; phylum Actinomycetota; class Thermoleophilia; order Gaiellales; family Gaiellaceae; genus JACVRM01. The sequence goes on along the minus strand of DASTZE010000207.1, from coordinate 2,888 downwards.
GACCGGTCGCGCGATCCAGGCGCCCAACCAGTCGCTGATCGACCAGGTGATCCAGACGGACGCGGCCATCAACGAGGGCAACTCCGGTGGCCCCCTGCTGAACAGCCAGGGCAGGGTGATCGGCGTCAACACGCAGATCGCGACCGAGAACGGCGGCAACGTCGGGCTCGGCTTCGCCATCCCGATCAACACCGTGAAGGACGTCGCCTCGCAGCTCATCGACAAGGGCTCGGTCGAGCACGCCCAGCTCGGCCTCTACGCGCAGGCGGTCGACTCGAACGTCGCGAGGCTGTTCCACCTGCCCGCCGACGCCGGGCTGCTCGTGGCCGACGTCGACCCGGGCAGCGGAGCCGCGAAGGCCGGCATCAAGCCCGGCACCCAGCACGTCACCGTGGACGGCGAGACCTACGTCATGGGCGGCGACCTCGTCGTCGCGGCGGACGGGCGCCCCATGCGGACGGTCGAGGCGCTGCGCGAGGTCGTGGCGCACAAGGAGCCCGGCGAGGCAATCCGACTCGAGCTGTACCGCGGTACTGCGAAGCACACCGTCCACGTGAAGCTTGGGCGGCAACCCTCCTCCCCTCGCGGGTAGCCGTCCTTTCCCTGCGGGCCGCCTCGGCGGCCCGCAGGGGAAAAGCTTCAGCGCAGCGCGGCGAGGACGACCATGCGGATGCGCGCCGCGATCGGCAGCGCCCACTCGGGCAGGATCACATCGTCGTCCTCGACGATCACCGGGTCGACGTGCCCGCGCGCGTACACGCGGTCGAGCTCGCGGCCGCGGGTGATTCGCGCCACCTGGTCTCCGAGTGCGTGGCTGACCGCGGCGGTTATGTGGCCGCGGCGTGCTGCGGGCGGTGAGGACACCAGACCCCCTTCTCCCTGGGGCGCCGACCCTAGCGGGTCCCGCGCGATCGCACCACCCAGGTTCGCGGTTCGCGATCATGCCGCGATGCAGGAGGAGGCTCGCTGGGGCGAGAGCACGTCATGGTCGGTGGGCGCGGAGGAGGAGCTGATGCTCGTCGACGCCGACACCCTGGTCCTCGCGCCCCGCTCGCCGGAGATCGTCGCGGCCGCCGAGGCGGAGCTTGGGCCTGGGCGGATCAAGACCGAGCTGTTCGCCTGCGTCGTCGAGTCGAACACGGGCATCTGCCCCTCGGCGGACGAGGCCGTCACGCGGCTGCGTGAGCTGCGGGCGGTCGCCGCGCGGCTCGCGGAGGAGCGCGGGCTCCGCGTCTTCGCGGCCGGGGCGCACCCGATCGGCCGGCCCGAGGAGCAGGAGATCGTGGCGGAGGAACGCTACCTCGCGTTCGTCGAGTACGCGGGCGTCTCGGCGCGGCGGCAGGGCGTCAACGGGCTGCACGTCCACGTCGGCATGCCTGACGCCCAGACGTGCTTCCACGCTCTCGAGGCCGTGCTGCCCTGGCTGCCGGTCGTGCTCGCGCTCTCCGCCAACTCGCCCTACCTCTCCGGCGAGGAGACGGGGCTGGCCTCGAACCGGGCCGAGGTCCTTGCCCAGCTGCCCCGCAGCGGCGCGCCCCCGGCCTTTCGCGACTACGAGGAGTGGGTTGCGTTCGTCGACCGGCTGGTCGCGCTCGGTGTCATCCCGGACTACACGATGCTCTGGTGGGACATCCGTCCGCACCCGCGCTTCGGCACGCTCGAGGTGCGCATGCCCGATCAGCCGACCGATCCCGCGGCGTCCGCGAACCTGGTCGCGCTCGTCCGGGCGCTCTGCGTCGCCGCTGCCGAGGGCGAGGCGCCCCGCTACGACCCGCCCGCCCGCGCCCTCTACCAGCAGAACCGCTGGGCGGCGCTCCGCGCGGGGCTCGACGCCGTGCTCGTCCATCCCGACGGCGACCGGATGGCGCCGGCGCGGGAGCTCACGCGGGAGCTCTCCGCTCGTGTCGGCGTCAGCCTCGACATCGATCGCACGGAGGCCGAGGAGCAGCTCGCGATCGGCCGCGCCGACGGCCTCGAAGCGCTGACCGCTGCGCTCGTGGAGCGGACGCTACGCTAGGCCGAGATGCCCGAGCAGACCGACGTCCTGCAGGTGAACGGCATCCGCTGCGAGCGGTGTGTGAACCGCCTCGCCGTCGCCCTGCGCGCGGAAGAGGGGCTCGTCGGCGCCTCGGCGAACCTGATGGGCCAGGTCACGATGACGTGGGACGACGCCGTGACCGACCGGGAGACGCTCGTCGCGGCCCTCTCCCGCGCGGGCTTTCGCGAAGACTCGTTCGTCTAGTTCTCCGCCCTGAGCTCGTGGTCGTCGAAGTCGGCGTGCCCGTCGGTCGCAGGCATGTCGGCAAGGCCGTAGTACTGCGCCGCGGCCTCCTCGTCGACCTGCCCGTCCTTGACCGGTGGCGCGTCGTAGACGATGTCGTGGGCCAGGGTCGTCACGACACGCTGGTTCGCCTCGTCGACGTCCGCGAACGACAACGGCAGCGGGTTCTGCGACTTGCGGAGGTGCCCGTGCTCGACGATGACGAAGTCACCGACCTGCCCGGAGACATGGCCGATGGACTTGTCTTCGTTGACGGATATGACCTCGTAGCCGTTCATTCCTTCCTCCTGGTTTCGGGGGTCGGAAGGCGATGTACCCAGGAGAGCCAATCTCCAAAAGTCGGGAATACCAGCCATTCCGCGTCCGTTTTGTCCCTCCGTGGACGTGCTGCTAGGTTCGAGCGATGGGCGAGCCCTCGCCTACGGAAACACGGCAGCTCGCCGACGATGCCCGGGCCCGCGTGCGCTTCGAAGAAGAGGCGCTCGAGCTCGCCGATCAGGTCTACCAGGTCGCCCGGCGGCTGGTCGGGTCGCGTGAGGAGGCGGAGGACCTGATGCAGGACACGTACGCACGCGCCTTCCGCAGCTGGCGCTCCTACCAGCCGGGC
>DASTZE010000206.1:0-9487 GCA_035764425.1 Gaiellaceae bacterium | reverse complement strand
CGAGCTGGCGCGCGCCCAGCGCAATGTGCTCGATCTGGGCCACCGCGGTTCGACGATCCGTGCTCATAGTGCTCGAGCATCGCGCTCGCGAGCGGCCGCGACCTCAGGAACGCCCGGTGAGAAAACCCGTGAGATCGTGGAAGAGAGATCCCGCCGCGGTGTCTTCAACGGCATGAGCTGTGGATCACCCGAAGAACTAGACCGCCGTCGGACCGGCGCGGACGAGATCATGCTCCTCTGGTATCCGGCGTGCGCGCGGCTGGAGGTTTTCATCCGTAACGTGGCGACCGGAGTCGGCCTCCACTTCGAGGTCGCGGGCGGCCGCGGGCCTTCTCTCTTCAGATCACTGGACGACGGAGCGTGAGAACACACGGATCGAGGCGGCGGTAACGAGCAATGCGAAAACGGTTAATACCGCAAGGCTGAGCCCTGCCATCGCCGATTGGTTGCTCATGTGCCAGATTGCGTGCAGGCCGGTGCCGTCGTTTGCCAGGCCGTAGCGCATGAGCGCGAGCGCGTGCGTGAGGGGCAGGAACTTGGCGATCCAGTTAAGGAAGCCGGGCAGAGCCGTGATCGGGAAGAGCGCGCCTGCGAGGAACCACGGCAGGATGGCGATCGCGGGGACGCGGGCAATGTACTCCTCCTGTCGCGGGACGCGGTTCGCGAGGATCTCAGCAAGCCCGTACATGCCGACCGTGAACAGTGCGGCGACGCCGGCGAACCAGGCGAGACCGCCCGTGGTGGCTTCGAAATGGATGCCCCGCGCGACCGCGACCCCGACCAGTACGGCGACCTGGAGGGCGGTGATCGCGAGCGCCACGAGCAAATTGCCGACCACCAGGAGGCCGCGGGGGATCGGCGCGGTTAGGAGCTCGCGCTGCGCGCCGCTGACGCGATCGACGATCACACCCAGCCCCGCGAACATCGTGTTCAGCGGGATCAACAGGCCGATCGTTCCGATCGCGACGAAGGATTCGTAGCCGCTGCCGGTGTGAAGCGCCGTCTTCAGTGCGGGCGCGATCACGACCGCGAACATGATCGGTGTCAGCAGCGGCACGAGCAGCTCGCGCGGTGTCCGGACGGTCAACTGGAAGCGGCGCCGGGCGAGTGTTCCGAGTGGCCCGAGTAGGCGGGTACGCGGTCCGCGGGGGCGCGGGACTGCGATGTCGACTGTGGACATGGATGCTCCTTCCTGTTCAGGCGGCCGGGGCGAGCGAGTCGCCGGTCAGGTGCAGGTACACGTCATCGAGGGTCGGCTCACGGGCGCTGATCGCCCCTGCGATCCCGAGCTGGCGCACGGCGGCGATCGCCTCGTGCGAGTTCCGGTCATGCAGCGGTAGCGTCAACCGAGAGCCGACGGCGAATGCGTCCTCGCCTGCAACTCCCCGCTCGCGCAGCGAGGCCAGCGCGGAGTCGACAGCGCCCTCGACGCGCAGCTCCACCAGCTCGCGGCCGAGGCTCGCGAGCATCGCCTGCGGCGTGTCGAGCGCGACGATCCGGCCCGCGTGAATGATCGCGAGGCGGTCGCAGAGCCGCTCCGCCTCGTCGAGGTAGTGGGTCGTCAGCAGGACTGTCATCTCACTCTTGCGGCGGAGTCCGGCGATCAGCTCGAGCAGCTCAGCGCGGATGCGCGGGTCGAGGCCGACCGTCGGCTCGTCGAGGAAGAGCACGCGCGGGTGGGAGACCAGCGCGCGGGCAAGCTCGAGCCGGCGACGCTCGCCTCCGCTATAGGTGCTCGCCGCGCGGGCGGCCAGGTCAGCGAGCCCAAGCAGGTCCTCGAGCTGGTCGATCCGCCGCTTCGACTCTCCGGGCTCCACGCCCCAGAGACGGGCATGGATCTCGAGGTTGCGCCGACCCGTCAGCGAGCGGTCGACGACCGGCTCCTGGAAGACGACGCTGCTGACCGCGCGCGCCGCGAGCGGCTCGCGAGCGACGTCGAAACCTGCGATCCGGGCGGTGCCGCTCGTCGGCACGATCGTGGTCGTGAGCATCCCGACGGTAGTTGACTTGCCGGCCCCGTTGGGTCCGAGCAGGCCGAAGACCTCGCCCGCGGCGACCTTGAGGTCGATCCCTTTGACCGCTTCCACGGCGCCGGAGTAGGTCTTGCGAAGGTTGCGTGCTTCGACTGCGAGTTCCATGGGCTCCTTTCGGGCAGTCACATCGACTGCGTTTCGTGCGTCAGAGAGATGACGGATCGGACCCGCACGATGTGACATGACTCCCAGCGACTCACTGACAGACGAGTTCGAGCTCCATCGCGCTCACCTACAGGCGGTCGCTTACCGCATGCTTGGCTCGCCGAGCGAGGCGGAGGACGCCGTCCAGGAGGCGTGGCTGCGCCTCAGCCGCTCCGACACCGACAGGGTGGCCAATCTCGGCGGCTGGCTGACGACAGCGGTCGCCCGGGTTTGCCTGGACATGCTGCGCTCTCGCCGCGCGCGCCGCGAGGACTACCTCGGCACCCGGCTTCCGGAGCCGATCGTCAGCGTCTACGACGGCCCTGAGGACGAGGCGGTGCTGGCCGACGCGGTCGGGCTCGCGCTACTCGTCGTGCTGGACACGCTAACCCCGCCCGAGCGGCTCGCCTTCGTCCTGCACGACATGTTCTCTGTCCCGTTCGACGAGATTGCGGCGATCCTCGACCGCTCGGAGGTGGCGGCCCGTCAGCTGGCCAGCCGCGCAAGACGCAGAGTGCAAGGCGCGACCCCGCGGACGGATCTCGACCTCCGCGAGCAGCGCCGGATCGTCGACGCGTTCCTGGCCGCCGCGCGCTCCGGAGACTTCGAAGCGTTGCTGAAGGTGCTTGACCCGAACGTCGTGTTCCGAGCCGACACCGGCCCGCGCGGAGACCGCAAACCTGTCACCGGCGCCCGGGGGGTGGCCCGGACAGTGCTGACGCGAGGCGCCACCTTCGCCCCCCACGCACGCTCGGCAATCGTCAACGGCAATGCCGGCCTGATCGTCGTCCCGGGCACAAGACCGATCGCGGTTGTCGCCTTCGCCGTCGCCGGGGGGAGAATCGTCGAGATCGATCTAATCGCCGATCGGGCCAAACTCGTCCGCCTTGACCTGAACTGGGAGTAAGCCGGCCTCAGCCGCGCCCGTCTTCGCCGCCAGTGCTGCATTCGTCGAGAAGTCGGCGGCGCTCCCTGCGCGCGTGAGAGGAGGGTGAGCGTGCCTGTCGGCAAGGGCTGCTTGCACGCGCCGATGGTACGACTGCGGTCGTGAAAGCCGAAGATCAGCTCAGGGCGCTGTCGCACCTCGACGAGCTGTTCGGGCAACACCGCATCGAGTACTGGCTCTTCGGTGGTTGGGCAGTGGATTTCCATGCCGGCAAAGTGACGCGTCTGCATGACGACCTCGACCTCGCGGTCCGGTCACACGACGGTGAGCGCGTTCGCGAGCTTCTCGCCGCCGGCGGCTGGCGCCACACACCGGAAGAGGGTTACAGCGTCTACGAGCGCGAGGACGTTCGTCTCGAGGTCGCGTTCGTGGACCACGGCGAATGGCCCGCGAACTCGTTCGAGCACGACGTGGCCGAGGTGGCGGGGGTTCGTGCGCATGTCGTCAGCCTGTCGTCGTTGAAGGCCGACAAGGCCATGGCGCGTGACGACGAGCGCGTTGCGGCGAAGGACCGCGCGGACTCCGTGACGCTCGGGCGGCTTCCCGGCTAGCGCCCGGCTTGCTGTGGGGCCTAGAGTGAGACGCACCCAAGACGCCATGCCTTTCACGATCAGCAGCGTCGAGTATTACTACGCGACCGTCCGTGACGAGTTGGGGGCGGCGTATCGCGTCCTGTCGCAGCTCGCCGAGCGCGGTATAAACCTGCTCGCCTTCACGGCGGTGCCGAGCGGACCGAGCCTGGCCCAGTTCGCGCTCGTCCCGGAGGACCCGAATAAGCTGGTCGCCGAAGCTCGCGCCGTTGGCCTTCCGCTCGAAGGCCCTTACCACGCGCTCCTTGTTCAGGGCGACGACGAGCTCGGTGCGTTCGCGGGCGTTCATGAGCGGCTCGTCGAGAGAGGCGTGGACATCTACGCATCCACGGGCGTAACCGACGGTCGCGGCTCATTCGGATACCTGGTGCACGTGCGCGAGGAGCAGTTCGACAGGGCCGCACGCGCGCTGGGGGTGTGAACAGGCCCGGAGGTCACAGGAGCGCCGTCCGGCGAAAGGGTCACTTCGAGACCGACGATCGCCGGCACGACCGACCCGGGACACGCTGGTCGAGCTCGACGGTTTGGAGCGGGACCCGTTCCCTGCATTCGGGAACGGGTCCCCGCTCGGTTACTGCTCGTAGGCGAGCACGATCTCGGGCAGCTGTTGCGTCACACCCTGATACGTCCAGGTGTCGATCGTGGTGTCCGTGTAGATGACGGCAGCCTTGCCGGTAGCGGGATCCTGCGCCACCTCGAAGAGGTCGAGCAGCTCGCGATCGGCGGTGCAGGCCGAACCCTGCAGGCAGACGCGGCCGACCCGATTCGGCGTGTTGCTGACCACCCCTGTCGACCAGACGCCGCCCTTCCGTTGCGAGTCGTATGTGTTCCAGACCGCGGTCGGGTCGTCGGTCGACGCCGCCGACGAGCCGTAGTAGACGACGTCCACCTTCCCGTTTTGTGCAGCCACCCAGGGCATCACGGTGGTGGTCGCGGTCGAGACCTTCAGCGGCATGCTCCAGTGGTCGCCCGTGTCCGTGGAGGAGGAGACCCAGACGCCGTGGCGATCGGTCCAGGCGGTGTACAGCGTGCCGTTCGAAGCGTCCACGGCGAGCGCGGGCCAGAAGTTCGCGAGGTCCGTAAACAGCGGGGCGTGGTAGACGAGATGCGCCGTCCACGTGTTCCCGCCGTCCGTCGAGCGTGAGACGTACACGTTGTTGAACGCCGAGCTCGTCCCTTTCTGGATTCCCGCCTCGCCGGCCGTGAACGGCTGGTAGACGTTGCCCGAGTGTGGGTCCGCCACGATCGGACCGATCGAGTTGTTGAAGGTCGCGTTTCCGGTCACGGAGCCCTGTCCAGGAATCGGGCTCGAGACCGGCGACCAGGTGCGGCCGTCGTTGATCGAGCGCCAGACATGGATCAGTGAGGCGGAACCGGAGTCGTGGTACGAGAGCCAGGCGTTCGTCCCGATCGTCGTGATCCACTCGCGATCGGCACCCGCCTGGTCGAGGAGCGTGGAGGTGCAGCCGGCCGGCCCGGTCGCTGTCGCCGGGCAGCGCGTCACGGAAACCCCCAGCTGGGCGTGGTTGAGAACGTGGTTGAAAATGATGTCGAGGTCGGCCAGCAGGATCGTTCCGGCCGAGGTCACCTCGACGTCGGCGTCGCCGTCACCGAGATTGACGCGGCCGGCGCCCGTGATCGGCAGCAAGGTGTCCATGCCGCCGAAGTAGGCCGGGGGCGTGTCGCCGAAGTGGCCTTTCCACAAGTCGACCTGGAACGGGAGCCACCCGAGCCCATCGACGGCCATCGCGTTGCCGGGGCCGCCGAAGTCGATCGCCGGCTCGCTGTTGCCGCTCTGGTTCGCGTGCGGTGCCGTAACAAGACCCTGCGGCGGTTGGAAGAACGCCGAGGGCGACCAGGGCGAGAAGAGCGTCGTGTTCGAGAACGTTGGCGGGGCCGCAATCGCGGCGGCAGCGAGCACAAGCGCCGCGATGCCCGCGACGGCTCCAGCGAGGAGCTTCATCATTCCCCCTGTCTACGAAGTTCGTTGTGGATATCGGATGCTACTCCGCGGGCCGACGAACCGTCGAGGCGAGAAAAAGCTCCGCTATGCAGGACTTTTGCAGAGGGCCTGACGGGCCTCCTAGACTGCGAAGAGTCGCCACTCGCCTCCGATCCTTGTGCGTGTAAGTCCGCGCTCGGCGAAGGTGAGGCTGGAGCCGGCCACGATCTCTCGGACGGTGTCCGAGACGAGCACCTCGCCGCTGCGCCCGTTTCTCAACACCACAGACGGGGCAGAGGATCGCTGACCAATCAGGGGAGGTAGACCATGAGGAAAGACATCCGCGGTGCGGCCGCGGTTGCGGCGCTGTTGATCCTCCTGCCGGTGGCCGTGGCTGCGGCGGGGCCCTACACCACGACGGTCGTGCATCAGGCGTCGGGCACGCCCAGCCCCCCGGCCAACGGGGACAGCCCATTCGCGTCGTGCGACATCTCCGGGTTCCTCTTCCCGGGAGAGGTCAACTGGCTGAACAGCGAACTGGAGCCGTGGGTCGCGGTCAATCCCACCGATTCCTCCAACATCATCGGCGTCTACCAGCAGGACCGGTACTCCTCGGGCGGCGCCCGCGGGCTGGGCGCCGCGGTCAGCCACGACGGCGGCCATACCTGGAGCGCGACCCACCCGCACTTCACTTCTTGCGCGGGCGGAACGGCCGCGAACGGCGGCGACTACCAGCGCGCGTCCGATCCGTGGGTCACGTTCGCGCCGGACGGAACCGCGTACTTCATCAGCCTCTCGATCAGCTTCGTCGGGGACGTCTCGCAGACCGGAAGCGGGGTGCTCGTCAGCAAGTCGACCGACGGCGGTGACCACTGGAGCGAACCGGTGACGCTCGTGCGCAACATCGGCGACGCGGACGTAGCGCCTTTCTTCTTCAATGACAAAGAGTCGATCACCGCCGATCCCTTTAACTCGAACTACGTCTACGCGGTGTGGGACCGGCTCAGGAAGCCGGGCGAGGCCGAGAGCGCCAGCGCCGAGAACTCGTTCGCGTTCCGCGGCGACACGCTCTTCGCCCGTACGACCGACGGGGGCAAGACCTGGGAGCCCGCCCGAACGATCTATGCCCGCACCAAGCTCACGGGCACGATCGGGAACGAGATCGCGGTGCTCCCGGACGGGACGCTCGTCGACGTCTTCGACTTCCTCCAGGGCTCGGGCAACAACGCACCCGGCTACGACACCAAGGTGATGCGCTCGACCGACCACGGGGCGACCTGGTCCGACCCGATCGAGGTGGCACCGTCGCGGTCCGTCGCCACGACCGACCCCGACACGGGTCGGGGCATTCGCACGGGCTGCTTCCTGCCGCTGATCGCGGCCGACCTCAACCCGGGCAGCCCGGGCTACGGCAACTTGTACGTCGTCTGGTGCGACAGCTTCGGCAGCACGAAGACGAACGGCAAGCTCCACAGCACGATGGTCTTCACGCAGTCGACGGACGGCGGGCTCACCTGGTCGCCGCTTGCGCGCATCGACAAGTCCGGTGACTCCCCGGCGTTCGTCCCGTCCCTGGCGGTGGCGAGCGACGGCACGGTCGGCGTCACCTACTACGACTTCCGCAACAACACGCCGGCTCCCGGCTTGCCTACCGACCAGTGGTTCGTCCACTGCCACCCGAGCCCAGCCTCCGACTGCAGCGACTCCGCGAACTGGGCCGAGAACCACGTCTACGGCTCGTTCGACATCGAGAACGCGGCGACCGCCGGCGGTCGGTACTTCCTCGGGGACTACGAGGGCATGACCTCGATCGGCACGAACTTCGCGTCGTTCTTCTCGGCGCCGACGGCGACCGACCCGGACAACACCTACCTGGCGACGATCGCTCCCCAGCCCTGACGGAGCGACTCCAGCCCGAGCGTGCCGGGGCGCAGTCACACGGCTGCGCCCCGGCCGGCGCCAGCTCTGCCAGGAGCCCGCAGGATCTTCGCCGCGCGGGAGTTATGAGTCGTCGGTCAGTTCGTCGTACGTCTCGCGAAGGGCGTCGGCCGTGACGTTGACCGACCGGCGGAGAGCGCGTACCTCGGCCGCGACGTCATCCTGGGTGGCGGCCTCCTCGGCCGCGCTCATCCGAACGATCTGTCCGTGGATCGCGGCGAGCGACGCGACCGCGTGCTCCATCTGCGCGTCGAACCGCGCGAGGTGCGCCTCAAGCTGCGCGGTGACAGCGAGCTGCTCCTCGAGCGCCACGGCCGCCTGTTCGTTCGTTTGCCGGACGGCTGCATCACCGGCGGTCGCGGAGCGGAGGCGACGCACCCGCTCCCGCGTCGCGGGCTGATCCTGATCGGAGAGATAGCACTGGATCTGCTGCGCGCGGCCGGCGAGCTTCTCGAGCCCGACGACCAGCCGCGCGACCTCGTCGAGGATGTCGTACGGCGGCAGCGGCGAACGCTCGACCGCCTCACGAATGCGCGACTCCTCGGCGTGCGCCCGTTCGAGGCGGTGCGCGATCTCCGGGCTCAAGGTTCCCGTGTCGAGGGCCCTCCGCGGCCGGCGGTGGCTGTCGTAGGTTGCGCGCCCAACGCGCTCAGCCTCGTCCGCGTCGAAGAACGTCGCGACCGCCATTCCGATGTACACGAGGAAGGCAACGGGGAGCAGCCATGCCGTGTTGAGGAGCAGGGCTGCAGTGGCGACGCCGGCTGGAACGGCGATATTCAGCGGACGCGTTGCGGCGTTGACCGCGAGGGCACGGACGAGCACGCCGCGGGTCACGAGCTCGCCGGCCATTCAGAAGAAGCTCGAGATCTGGCGGTAGACCTCCGCGATCTCCTTCGGATCGCCGCTGAACGCCTCGCCTCCCGCCGCCGCGATCTCGGCGAGTACGTCCTTGTTCGCGTCGGCCCCGTAGGCGATCGTGAACACGCGGACGTTGTGCTCCTGATCCTCGGCGCGCTGCTTCAGCTCCGCCTCGAGAGACGCGACGCTGCGCATGGAGTGGTTGTCCTCACCGTCCGTGAGGACGACAACTGCGTTGATGCGCGAGGCGTCCTGCAGCGCCGCAACCGCTTCGACGCCCGCCGCGGTCGCATCGTAGACGGCCGTGCCGCCGCCGGCCGCGAGGTTCGCGACCGCCGCGCGAAGCGCTGCGTGATCGAGCGCGACTTCCTCGATCGGCACGAGTGAGTACGGGCGCTCGGAGAAGCCGATCAGCCCGACGCGGTCGCGCGACGAGAACTGGCGCAGGAACAGCTGCAGGCCCTCACGTGCCTGCGTCAGCTTCTCCTCGTCGTTCATCGATCCGGACGTGTCGACGACGACCTCGACGTTCGCCGCCTTGCGGTCGGCCCGCCACGCGCCCTTGATCGCCGCGAGCACGCGCGGCTCCGGCAGGCCGAGGAACTGCAGCGGCTGGCGCGGGTCGACCAGGTGGGCGCGGTCGATTGGCGACACCGGCGCGAGACGACGGTTGCCGGGCCGGTAGCCGAGGCGCGCGGCGAGCTCTGGCGTCACCTGCGACGCCAGCCAGCGCGAGAACGCCGCAGCTGCCTGATACTGCGCCGCAGTCGTCCACGGCGCGCGCAACGCGATCAGCGGATTGTCGAAGTCGAACGTCCCCTCAGCCGGGTACACGGCGACGAGCGGCATCGACCGGCGTGGACGGGTGCGGTTGTAATCGAGGAGGGTCACCTCCTCCATTGCGACGGCAGAGATGTAGCCGGCGCCGTGCATCTGCAGTTGCTCGAGGAAGAACGCGGAGGTGTCGCCGTAGTGGACGATCGATTGCTCGATTGCACGGACGTTTGCGCGGACGTCCGGTCGCGTGACGTCAGCG
>DASTZE010000205.1:0-6461 GCA_035764425.1 Gaiellaceae bacterium | reverse complement strand
GACGAAGACCGGGACTTCGAGGCGCTCGTCGAGGTACCCGGCGAGGTCGATCCCCGCGAGCGGCGCGTGCACCGAGCCGACGATCCGGTGCGCGACCTGGTCGATCCGCGACGGCACGCCGATGCCGGCGGCCGCGGCCGCTCCCACCGCGAGGCGGCCTCGCACGGCCCCCTCCAGGACGTCCAGGAACGCCTGTTGTGACCCCTGCGGGGTGGGTTCCTCGGCCGGGGCGGCAAGCGATCCGTCCCGCGAAACGCGTGCGGAGGCGATCTTCGTGCCGCCCACGTCGACGCCGATCACAGGCAGGGACTCCAAGGGCGGCGGCTAATCTAACCCGCCGGATGGCGCTCGAGGACAAGCCCTACCGCGTTTATCGCGGCGGCCGCGTCAAGGGCAAGGTCCCGACGCTGCCGAGACCGGAGCGGGAGCGACGGCGCCCGGGCCGCAACGGGCGCCCGCCGCAGCAGCGCTACCCGGGCACGGGGCCTGCGCCGCGCAGGCGCCGCTGGCCGCGCAAGCGCTGGCTCGGGCTCATCCCGGTCGTGCTGCTCGCGCTGTTGATCGTCTGGGCGGTCGCGAGCTACCTGGCGGTGCAGAGCGGCGTGGAAACGGCAAACAAGCGCCTCCCGCGCTCGGCCAAGCGCGCGCTGACCGTGCAGAACGGCTCCGTCATCTCGAACCCCACCCACGTCCTGCTCCTCGGCACCGACCACTCGACCACGGCCGCCCGCCGCGGGCTCGAGCACACCGACTCGATCCAGCTCATCCGCACCGACCCGGACCGCAACCGCGTGTCCTACCTCTCCATCCCCCGCGACCTGCGCGTCGCCATCCCCGGGCACGGGTTCGACAAGGTCAACGTCGCCTACCAGACCGGCGGCGCGGCGCTCGCGATCCGCACGATCCAGGCGCTCGGCGTGCCGGTGAACCACGTCGCGATCGTCGATCTGGCGCGCTTCCCCAAGCTGATCGACGCCGTCGGCGGCGTGGACATCAACGTGCCTCGCCCGATCCTGTCCAAGTTCGACTGCCCGCTGAAGACGAACGCGCAGTGCGCGTCGTGGCCCGGCTGGCACTTCAAGAAGGGCGAGCAGCACATGGACGGCCGCCGCGCGCGGATCTACTCGCGCGTGCGCAAGAACCTGCTCAACCCGGCCGACACGGACATCTCGCGCAGCGCCCGCCAGCAGCAGGTCATGACCGCGCTGACGCAGAAGATGACGTCGGTCGGCACGCTGATCCGCATGCCGTGGATCGGCGGCGACCTGGCGAAGCCGCTGGCGACCGACCTGTCGACGAACGAGTTCCTCGAGCTCGGCTGGCGCAAGTTCCGGGCCGGGTCGTCGCACACCCTCTATTGCCGGATCGGCGGTTCGCCGTCGAGCTTCGGCTACCTGATCCCGGAAGGCGACGACGTGCGCCGGGTGCTGCGCGAGTTCGAGGGCATCGACGCACCGCAGCCTCCGCCGCCGGGGACGCTCTTCGGGTCGGGCTGCCGGATCGGCCACCCGCTGCTGGGCTAGGAGGGCTAGTCGGCGGCTTTTTCCTTGGTGTCCGACTTCGAGGACGACTCGCCGGCACCGCCCGAGTCCGACTTCTCGGGGCTGCCACCGTCACGTCGCTTCGACCCACGGCCGTAGTCGGTCGTGTAGAACCCTGAGCCTTTGAAATGGACGGCGACCGGATAGAGGACGCGCTCGAGCGGGCCGGCACCACACGTCGGACAGGTCTCCGGCGGGTCGTCGCTCATGCGCTGGAACAGCTCGAACACGTGGCCGTTCGGGCACTTGTACTCGTAGATCGGCACCAGACACAGGCTAGCGTCCGAACGGGCGAGCACTCTAGGGGTGCGAGTGCCGACCGCGTATTCCGGTGGGGCGTGGCCGGCTGCACCACGGCCGTCGCCGCCTTCCTGCTGGCGCGCCTGCGAGCGTGGCCCCCGCACGAGGACGAGACGCTTGCCCTGTTCGTCGGGCGCGGCTCGCTGCCGCACGTGCTAGCGACGGTGCACGGCGAGCGCGGCGGTGCGCCGCTGCACTTCCTGCTCGCCTGGCTCGTCAACGAGGTCGGCGGCGGGCTGACGGCGCTGCGGCTCTTCTCGGCGCTCTTCGCGGTCGGGAGCATTCCCGTGATCGCCCTGCTCGCGCGCCGCCTGGCCGGGCCTGCGGCGGCGCTCGCGGCCTGCGTCGTGGTCGGGGCGAGCTGGATGCTGCTGTTCCACGGGGTCTACGCGCGCATGTACAGCCTCTTCCTCTTCACGAGCGCGCTGTCGTATCTGGCGCTCGTCGTGGCGGCCGATCGGGGCGGCACCCGCCGTTGGATGCTCTGGGGCCTCGCGGCCGTAGCGATGGTCGCCGCGCATCCCTACGGGGCCTTGGTCATCGCCTCACAGGGGCTCTGGGTGCTCGCCACGCGGACGCGGCTCCGCGAGGCGGTGCCGGCGTTCGCGGCCGTGGGCGTCGTCTGCATCCCGTTCTGGTACACGGACCTCGTCCTCGCCCGCCGCTTCGACGTCGGCGTCGGCGGGGGCGCTGGTGGCCAGAAGCTCCGCGGCCCGCTGGACGTGCTCGGGTACCTGTCGCGTGCGAGCGGCGACTTCGTCGTGGGCTGGCCACTCGCCATCGCCGCGGTGCTGCTGCTCGCGGCCGCAGGGTTCGCGACGCTCTGGCGGCGCGACCGCCCTGCGGCGCTGCTGGCGCTCTCGGTGTTCGCCACGCCGGCGCTCGCCTTCCTCACCGCGAAGATGGGCTCGTCGGCAGCGCCGGAGTCGCGCCACCTCATCTTCACCTTCCCGTTCTTCGCGATGCTCGTCGGCGTCGGCGTGCTGCGGCTGCGCCGGATCACGCTCGTACTCGTGCCGTTTGCGCTCGCCGCCCTGGTCGCGGGCGAGCTCGCCTGGGGCTATGGGCGCACGCCGCTCCTCTACAAGGGTGAGCCCCGGTCACGGAAGACCGCGCGGGCGGAGGCGTCGGCGTGGCTCGCCCGCACGAGCCGCCCCAACGACGTCATGTTCGGCTACGACCCGCTCTTCCTGGGCGCGTGGGAGCGCAACCGGACGGTCTCGCACACGGTCGTCCCGCGCGCGGACCCAGTGCTCGCGCTGCACGCGCTGCGCGATGCGCCCCAGCCGCTCGGGCGCGGCGTCTGGGTGCTGGACGCGAGCGACACGAACAACTACGACCCGAAGCCGACCATCCCGCTGCGCGTTCCCCTGCCGCATTCGGTGTTCGAGGCGCGCGTGTTCGGGCCGTTCCTCGTCATCCGTACGCGCCGGCCGGTGGTCACGCCCGGGCGCTTCCTCCAGGACTCGTCGAGCGTGATGCTCACCGGCAAGTCGCTCTTCCTCGGCGATGCCGACATCAACTTCGTGACCGTCCGCCGGGCGGCGGATCAGCTCTCGCGCGACGGGGACGGGATCTCGCGCTCGGTTAGCTCGCGGTAGCACGGCGCCTCCTCGAAGGCTGCGAGACCGGCCGGCCGCTCCCGCCGTGCGGCGATGCGCCGGCGCCGGCGCGCCGTCGCGATCACCGCGGCGGCGCCGAGCATGCCGCCCAGCACGAATGACGGGAGGCGACGGAATCCGCGGTCCTCGTCCATCCCGCCAGTGTAGAAGTCGCCCGATGCGGATCTGCACGCTCGGCGACCTGCTCCTCGATGTCATCGTCCGGCAGGAGGAGGAGCCGGCGACGCCGGCATACGAGCGCCGGGCGCAGACGCTCGTCGGCGCCGGCGGCCAGGCCGCGAACGTCGCCGCCTGGACGGTGACGGTCGGCGCGGAGGCTCGCTTCGTCGGCAAGCGCGGCACCGACGCCGCCGCGGAGATCGCCACGCGCGAGGTCGAGGAGCGCGGCGTCGAGGTGGTCGGCCCGCTGGCCGAGGGCCGGAACGGCGTCGTCGTGTCCATCGTCGGCGCCGACGGCGGGCGCACGATGATCTCGGATCGGGGGATCGCGCCCGAGCTGCGGGCTGAGGAGCTGGACCTGGACTGGTTCCGCGGCTGCGAATGGCTCCACATTGCGGGCTACAGCCTCTTTCGCGGGCCGATCGACGAGGCGGCGGCGAAGGCCGTGGGCGCCATCCGGGCCCTCGGCGGGCGGCTCAGCGTCGACCTGTCGTCCGCGTCCGCGATCGAGGTCTTCGGAGCCGACCGGCTGCTCGACCGGCTCGCGCTGCTCAGTCCGGATGTCGTGTTCGCGAACGAGGACGAGCAGCGGGCGCTCGGCGCCACCGTGCCGGACGCGGTCACGGTGCTGAAGCGCGGTCCGCACGGCATCGTCGTCGACGAGGTGAGCTTCCCTGCGCTGCCCGCCGACGTGGTCGACTCGACCGGCGCCGGCGACGCGCTGGCGGCCGGCTTCCTCGTCGGCGGGGCCCAGCTGGCGCTCGAGACAGCGGCGCGCTGCGTCGGACAGCTGGGGGCGATGCCGCCTGCTACAAGACCCGCGTGATCGAGCTCGCCGAAGGGATCGAGGAGGCGATCGAGGCCGACGGGCCGGTCGTCGCACTCGAGACGACGCTGGTCGCCCACGGCTTCCCGGCGGGCCAGGGGGTCGCCGTCGGGCGCGCGAGCGAGGCGGCCGTCCGCAGCGCGGGCGCCGTGCCCGCGACCGTCGGGGTGCTCGACGGCGCCGTGCAGGTCGGCCTGGCCGACGCGGAGCTCGAGCGCTTCGACGCGCGCGCGCGCAAGGTTGGACCCAGCACGATCGCGGCCGCGGTGGCCGCCCGCGAGGTGGGCGCGACGACCGTCGGCGGAACGCTCGTCGCGTGCCGCGCGGCGGGGATCCGCGTGCTGGCGACGGGCGGCATCGGCGGCGTCCACCGCGGCTGGGACCGCAACCCGGACGTCTCGGGCGACCTCGCCGAGCTCGCCAGGACGCCGGCCGTCGTCGTCTGCTCGGGCGTGAAGTCGCTGCTCGACGTCCCGGCGACCGTCGAGCTGCTCGAGACGCTCGGCGTGCCGGTCGTCGGCTGGCAGACCGACTCCCTCCCGCTCTTCTACTGGGGCGACGGCGGGCCGCCGCTCACCGACCGGGTGGACTCACCGGCGCAGGCGGCGGCGATCGCGCGGGCGCACTGGGCGCTCGGCGGCGCCGCGATCCTGCTCGTGCAGCCGCCGCCCTCCGAGTTCGACGCCGAGCCGCTGATCGAAGAGGCGCTGGCCGCCGCCGAATCAGAGGGCGTCCACGGCGCCGCGGTCACGCCCTTCGTGCTCGCGCGTCTTCACGAGCGAAGCCAGGGGGCGACGCTGGCGGTCAACCGCGACCTGATCACGGCAAACGCGCTGCTCGCCGGGCAGGTGGCGGTAGCGCTGGCTAGCTGACCGCGCCCAGGAACTCGTCGATCGAGAGCGCCGTGAGCGTCTCGAAGCTGGCGCTGCCACGCGCGCCGAGCGCAACGGAGACGCGCGCGATCGTCGCCGCGTCGGGCGCGTCGACCACGTTGATGAAGTCGTACGGCCCAAGGGTGGCCCACTGGTGCAGCACACGGGCGCCGAGCTCCTCGACGTCGCGGTTGACCTCGCGCAGCCGGTCCGGGTTCGACCGCAGCGTCTGCACTCCCTGGGGCGTGAGCTTCGAGAGCAGGATGTAGGTCGGCATCAGGCCTCCTCGACTGGTGGACGCCGCGACTCTAGAGCCTCGAGGGCGATCTCGGCACGGCTCCTGCCGGAATCGTTCTCGAGGCGGTTCTCCCAACGAGCGTTTTGATCGATGTAGAGCAGGGCGCCGCCGACGAAGAGCACCGGCGCGAGCACGAGGTCGGCCAGGAAGACCGCCACCTGCTGCGTCTGGTCGCCCTGCCCTTGAAGCAGAAGCACCAGCACCGTACGGCTCAGGAAGAACACGACGACGAGCGTGAACAACGACCCGACTGCGTGGACGTAGCCCGCGCGCGCGAGCTCGACGGCGCGGCGAAAGCTCGCGGAAAATCCGGCGCCCTCGACGAGCGCGACCGGGACGGCAAGGCCGACGAACGCGAGCCACGGGATCGGAAAGAGCAGGCCGACGAGCGCGAGCCAGACGACGCCCGGAACGACGAACGCGAACAGCACGAGCGGGATGACCACGAACGCCGCAACCCCGACGGCGAATCCGCGCGCGAGCCGTTCCCGAACCAGCGGCGGATCGAGCAGGACGACGCAGGCCCGGACGTAAGCGGCCGTCATGAGCAGCGATCCGAGGGTGAGGAGGACAGCGAGCGAGATCGCCCGCCCAGCGCTGCCGCCGACGAGGTCGAGTGCGGCGGGCGCAATCCCGGTCGGGACGAGCCCCCAGAACCGCGAGCCGTAGAAGCGGAGGGACTCGGCAACGACCTGGCCGATCGTTCGCCGGGCCGGCGGCAGCGGCGGCGGGAGCGGCGCGTTCCGCGCCGCTCGGCGTTCGGCCCGGCTAGCCAGCGATCTCGCCGGCGAGCGCCTCGGCCTCGTCGACGAGGACGGAGACGGCCTCGAGCCCGGCCTTCCA
>DASTZE010000204.1:0-5750 GCA_035764425.1 Gaiellaceae bacterium | reverse complement strand
TAGGCGGCGTAGACGTCGTCGGGCCGCTCGAGCACGAACGCCTCGGTCTCGGCGACCCAGACCGGCGCCGCGGTCGCCTCGGCCAGGCCGGCGATGCCGCCCAGGTGGTCGAAGTGCGTGTGCGTGACCAGGATCCCGGCGACGCGGGCGCCGCGGCTCGCGAGGTCGGCGTGGATTTGCGTCGCGTCGTCGCCCGGGTCGATCACCACGGCCTGCGCGGCCTCCGGCGACGCGCGCACGACGTAGCAGTTCGTCCCGATCGGGCCGAGCTCGAAGCGGTCGACGGCGAGGGCCACGGTCGCGCGAGTGTAACTTCGCCCTCCTTCGTGGTAGAACGGCCGCGATGGACGCGTGGAACCTGCTCGAGCTCGACGCGCCCGACGGCACGCGCGACCCGATCGTGCTCCACTCCACCGACGAGGCGCGCGCGGTCCTCGTCGTCCTGAACCCGGGCCAGGCGCTCGGCGACCACGAGGTGAAGGAGAACGCGTGGATCACGGTCGTCGACGGCACGGTGCAGCTCGAGGCCGACGGCGCCTCGCGCGAGGCCGGGCCGGGGACGCTGGTGCGCTTCGAGCCCGGTGAGCGGCACGCGCTCCGGAGCGACGGCGGGGCTCGGATCCTGTTGCTGCTCGCGCCGTGGCCCGGCGCCGGCCACTACCGCGACTAGGGGCTAGCGCGTCTTCGGCTTCGCCCTCGCCGCGGCCTGCTTCCGGACGTACGTCCGGTACATCATCCTGTCCATCAGGTAGCCGAACGGGATGAAGAACGCGAGCAGGATCAGCGTGTTGAAGACGATGCCCGCGATCGGCAGGCTGCCGCGGTTCAGCAGCAGGAGGATCACGAACATCGCGGGCGCGAAGATGAAGCCGCGGCGGATCGCGCGCTGCCAGGTCGCCGGCTTGACGACGCGGCCGCCCGCGACCCTGATCGGGGCGTCCTTCTTGGCGCCGCCGCGGGCCGTGCCATTGCGGCTCGGCTGCGGGACGTCGTCGGCCTCGACCTCGTTGCCCTCCTCGTCGACGTAGACGTACTCGTAGTCGTGGCGCCGGTCCTTGGTGCGGCGCCGGCGCTGCTTGCGTGAGGGCATGGAGCCAGCCTAGCGCCGGGCCCGCGCGCTGAGGTCGAGCTCGAGGTAGCGCGTGCCCGGCACCGGATTGAAGCGGTACGGCTCGATCTCGCGGAAGCCGAGCTCGCGGTAGAGCGCGTAGGCCGTTTGCATGGCCGGCAGCGTGTCGAGGCGCATGCTCCGGTAGCCGAGCCGCCGGGCGGCGGCGATGGCCGCCTCGGTCAGCGTGCGGCCAAGACCGGCCCCGCGGCCGGCGGGGCGGACGTAGAGGCGCTTGAGCTCGCAGATGTCGCCCTGCAGCGCGCGGACGGCGACGCAGCCGACGGTGCCCGCCCCGGTGTCGGCCAGCAGGAGCACGCCCGTCGGCGCCAGGTAGCCGGCCGGCAGCCCGGCCAGCTCATCGTCGAAGCCCTGGAAGTCGAGGTCGACGCCCAGCGAGGCCGCGTACTCGGCGAAGAGCGCGCGGGCCGTCTCGACGTCGGCCGGGTCGTTCGGATCGAGGGTGCGAACTACTGCTCCCATTCGACGCGCCCCGCCTGGACGACCGCCGCGATGACCGGACCGCCCAGGTGGTAGGCGAGGTGGCGCCAGTCGGCCGCATCGAGGAGGACGAGGTCGGCGGCGTACCCCGGGGCGACCCGGCCGACGCGGTGGCCTTGGCCCAGCACGTGCGCGGCGTTCAGCGTGCAGGCTGTCAGCGCTTCGGCCGGGCTCATGTGCAGCTGGGTCGCGGCGAGCGAGCAGACGAGCGGGAGGCTCTCGCAGAACGCGGAGCCGGGGTTGAAGTCGGTCGCGAGCGCCACCGCCGCGCCGGCGTCGACGAGCGCGCGCGCCGGCGGCATCGGACGGTCGAGAACGAGCGCGCTCGCCGGCAGGAGGACAGCCGTGACGTCGCTCGCGGCAAGCGCGGCGATGCCGTCGGGGCCGGTCGCCTCGAGGTGGTCGACCGAGCGCGCACCAAGCTCGAGCGCGAGCGGCACCGCGCCCGACTCCGTGAACTGGTCGCCGTGCAGACGCAGCGCCAGGCCGGCAGCACGGCAGGCGGTCAGGTACCGGCGCGCCTGCCCGGCGTCGAAGGCGCCGCGTTCCAGGAACACGTCGGCGGCGTCGGCGACCTCTGCGGCGGCGGGCAGCACCTCGGCGAGCGCGAAGTCGAGGTAGGCGTCCGCGTCGTCGAACTCGGGCGGGACCGCGTGGGCGCCGAGCCAGGTCGGGCTACCGCCCGCGTCACGCACGGCGCGCAGCGAGGCGAGCTCGGTCTCCCGGTCGAGGCCGTAGCCCGACTTGCCCTCCCACGTCGTCGTGCCGGCGCGCAGCATCCAGTGCCGGTGGCGGCGGACGGCCTCGCCGAGCCCGCGCTCGCCGGCGGCCCGCGTGGCCCGGACGGTCGAGAGGATGCCGCCGCCCGCGGCGTGCAGCTCCTCGTACGAGGCGCCTGCGGCTCGCAGCGCGAACTCCTCGACGCGGTCGCCCCCGAACGCCGGGTGCGTGTGGCAGTCGACGAGGCCCGGCACGGCGCTGAGGCCGCGCCCATCCAGCTCCTCGACGTCGCCGTCGAGCCGGCGAAGCTCCCGCATCGCGCCGGCGGCCGTGATCAGCCCGTCCTCGCAGAGCACGTAGGCGCCCTCGACCACCGTCACCTCCCCGAGCCGCGCGCCCCGCGCGGCCGCGGCGGCGGGCGTGTTGGCGTGCGGCGTCGCGAGCTGCTCGAGGTCGCGTACGAGCAGCCGGGTCATCGCGTCAGGCGTCGCGCGCGGGCAGCTGCAGGCCGTACTCCCCTGCGACGGAGACGGCGTCGTCGTAGCCGGCGTCGGCGTGACGGAGGACGCCCGTGGCCGGATCGGTCGTCAGCACCCGCTCGAGGCGGTCGCGGGCGTCGTCGGTGCCGTCGGCGACGACGACCATGCCGGCGTGGATCGAGTTGCCGATGCCGACCCCGCCGCCGTGGTGGACGCTGACCCAGGTGGCGCCCGCCGCCACGTTGACGAGTGCGTTCAGGATCGGCCAGTCGGCGATCGCGTCGGAGCCGTCGGCCATCGCCTCGGTCTCGCGGTAGGGCGAGGCGACCGAGCCGGCGTCGAGATGGTCGCGCCCGATCACCACCGGCGCCGTCACTTCTCCGCTCCGGACGAGCTCGTTGATGGCAAGCCCGGCGCGTGCGCGCCCGCCGAGCCCGAGCCAGCAGATCCGCGCCGGCAGGCCCTGGTAGGCGATGCGGTCGGCGGCGAGCCGCAGCCAGCGCTCGAGCAGCGGATCGTCCGCGAAGAGGTCGAGGAGCAGGCGGTCGATCGCGGCGATGTCCTTGGGGTCACCCGACAGGGCGGCCCAGCGGAACGGCCCGACGCCGCGGCAGAAGAGCGGCCGGATATAGGCCGGGACGAAGCCCGGGTATGAGAAGGCCTCCGTTACGCCGGCCCCATAGGCCTCCCCTCTGAGATTGTTGCCATAGTCGAAAACGTAGCTGCCCGCCCGGACGAGCTCGAGCAGCCCCTCGACGTGTGCGGCGATCGACTCCCCGGCCCGGCGCAGGTACTCGTCCGGGTCGCGC
Organism: Gaiellaceae bacterium; assembly: GCA_035764425.1. GTDB lineage: Bacteria > Actinomycetota > Thermoleophilia > Gaiellales > Gaiellaceae > JACVRM01. Next base: position 2,133 of record DASTZE010000204.1, on the reverse strand, counting down.
TCCCGCAGCTCGGCGGCCTCCCCGACGGAGAGGCCGCGCGGGACGTAGCCGGTGAGCGGGTCGTGCGCGGCGGTCTGGTCGGTGACGAGGTCGAACTGCTCCCGGCGGTGCGCGAGCTCCGGGACGACGTCGGCGGCGTTGCCGAGCAGCCCCACCGAGAGCGCCTCGCCGCGCTCGGCGGCGCCGCGCACGCGCGCGAGGGCGTCGTCCAGCGAGTCGGCCGCCTCGTCCAGGTAGCGGGTCTCGAGGCGCCGCTCGATGCGCTCGCGGTCGACCTCGACACAGAGGATCGCGGCGCCGGCGAGTGTGGCGGCAAGCGGCTGTGCGCCGCCCATCCCGCCGAGCCCGGCGGTCAGGATCGTACGTCCGCGCAGGTCCGCATTGCCGAAGTGCCGCTCGCCTGCGGCCGCGAAGGTCTGGTACGTACCCTGCAGGATCCCCTGGCTGCCGATGTAGATCCAGCTGCCGGCGGTCATCTGCCCGAACATCGTCAGGCCGAGCGCCTCCAGCCGGCGGAACTCGTCCCAGGTCGCCCACTTCGGGACGAGCAGCGAGTTGGCGATCAGGACGCGCGGCGCGCCCGGATGCGTGCGCAGGACGCCGACGGGCTTGCCGCTCTGGACGAGCATCGTCTCATCGTCGCCGAGCTCGAGCAGCGTGCGGACAAGCGCGCGCAGCGCGGCGTGGTTGCGCGCCGCCTTGCCCGAGCCGCCGTACACGACGAGCTCCTCGGGCCGCTCGGCGACCTCGGGGTCGAGGTTGTTGAGCAGCATCCGGAGTGGCGCCTCGGTCGACCAGGAGCGCGCGTTCAGCTCCGTCCCGCGTGGCGCGCGGATGGCGCTCAGGTCGCCGCAGAGGCGCTCGACGGTGCTGTCGAGGACGGCGGCGCCGCTCACTGGCCCGGCTCGCGCTGGCTCCGCGCTCGGAAGCGCCACCAGGTCCACGCCATCGCGACGACGAAGGCGGCGGCGGCGAGGATCACCGCCTGGAAGACGTCACCGCCCGTGATCGCGGCGACCACGACGACGAGCACGGCGAGCACCGCGTAGAGGATCGCGCTGTCGCGGTACTGGCGCGTCATGCGAGCGGCCCTGCGGCGTGCTCGACGGCGCGCACGAGCGACCCGTCGCGGATGGTGGCGGCGACCGACTCGATGTCCTCGGCGAGCGGCCGGTCCTCGCGCAGCCGCGGGGAGACGCTGCGCACGAACGCCCGCGCGGCGCGGACACCGACGCCCGGCTCGAGCGGGGCGAGGAACTCGACGCCCTGGCAGGCGGCGAGCAGCTCGATCGCGAGCGTGCGCTCGACGTTGCCGAGCACGGTCAGCGCCTTGAGGCCGGACGCGTTGCCCATCGCCACGTGGTCCTCCTGCCCGGCGCTGGTCGGGATCGAGTCGACGCTCGCCGGGTGGCAGAGCGCCTTGTTCTCGCTGACCAGGGAGGCGGCCACGTACTGCGGGATCATGAACCCCGAGTTGAGCCCGCCGTCGGGGGTGAGGAACGCGGGCAGCCCGCCGGACAGGCTCGGGTTCACGAGCCGCTCGACGCGGCGCTCCGAGATGCTCGCCAGCTCGGCGACCGCCATGGCGAGCGCGTCGAGCGCGAACCCGACCGGCTGGCCGTGGAAGTTGCCGTTCGAGACGAGCAGCTCGTCGTCGACGAGGACGAGCGGGTTGTCGGTGGCGGCGTTGACCTCGACCGCGACGGTCGCGCGCACGTAGGCGAGCAGGTCGCGCGTCGCGCCGTGCACCTGCGGCGCACACCGCAGCGAGTACGCATCCTGCACCTGGTCGCACCAGCGGTGCGCCTCGTTGATCGCCGAGTCCTCGAGTAGCCGCAGGACGTTTGCCGCGGCGGCGGACTGGCCGGGCAGCGGACGCAGCGCCTGGATCTGCGGCAGGAAGCTCGTGCGGGAGCCCTGCAGTGCCTCGAGCGAGATCGCGCAGGCGACGTCGGCGGCGCGCGCGGCGCGCTCGGCGCGCACGATCCCGAGCGCGGCCATCGCGGCCATGAACTGCGTGCCGTTCACGAGCGACAGCCCCTCCTTCGCGAGCAGGCGGATCGGCTTGAGGCCGACCTGGCGGAGCGCGTCGCCGCCGGGCAGCAGCGTCCCCTCGACCCAGGCCTGGCCCTC
>DASTZE010000203.1:0-11013 GCA_035764425.1 Gaiellaceae bacterium | reverse complement strand
CGCGCCAACACGCTGCCGCTCTGGCTCAACCACTACAACTACACCCGCCCACACGGCAGCCTCGGCCACCGACCACCCGCGAGCCGACTGAACAACGTGTCTAGGAACTACAACTAGCCGTCGACGTGAGTCAGCAGAGGTGCTCGGCGGCCGCTAGGCCGAGCACGAGCGCCTGCGCAAGCCCGCTGGCGTAGCCGCCCGTCGAGACGCCGCCGGCGTCCACACCGGCCGCGTAGAGGCCGTCGAGCGGCGCGCCGTCGTCGCGCAGGACGCGGGCGTGCTCGTCGACGCGCAGCCCGCCAATCGTGTGGGTGATCGCGGCGTGGACGTAGACGCCCACACGGATGCCGTCCGGGACCGCGAAGGGGATCCGCGCGGGCTCGAGGACCGGCGCGCCGGCCCCGCGGGCACGTTCCACACGTGCCGCAACGTCCGCGTCGGCGAGCGCCTCGTCGTCGAGCAGGTACCAGGCGCGCGCGCCGGGCTGCCGGGCGGTCGCCTGGACGACGTCCGTCTCCGACCACGTCGGCGCGTGCTCGAGGAACGGACGCCCGGCGTCGTCGACCACGTGCGCCCGGTCGGCGTACAGCTGCGCGAGCGGCACGAAGTCAGCCTCGCCGAACGGGGCGTCGGGCATGTTGCGCCCATAGAACTCGTCCATCCCGCCGGTCAGGGCGCCGCCCGCGGCGAGGCCGGCGCGGAGCCCATCACCGGAGCTCCATGGATTCGCGCGCAGCGCGAGCGGCTGCGGCGTGATGTAGCGGGTCACGAGCTCGTGGTCGCCGGCGAAGCCGCCGGTCGCGAGCACCAACGGCCGGTCGATCGTCTCGCCGAGGCGCACCTCGCCGGCGGCGCGAACGAGGGCGTCGGTCAGGCCGACGGGGTCGAACCGAACGCCAGCTGTGCGCGGGTTGCGGGTCTCGCGACGCACGACGGGCGCGCCGAGCGACTCCAGCCAGCCGAGCGCGTCGTCGAGGCGGTCGACAATAAGGCGTTGCAGCGTCTCGTCGCCGCCGGCGCACTCGTGGCGGAAGTCCTCGAGCGTGCGGTAGCGCCAGACGACGCAGCTCGACAGCAGCATCGACCCGCCCGGTCGGGTGCCCTTCTCGTAGACGACCGGCGCCGCGCCGAGCTGCCGCGCGCGGGCCGCGCAGACGAGCCCGGCCATGCCGGCCCCGGCGACGGTCAGGTCGGTTACCTGAGCGCGAACGTCGGCTTGTGCTCGACGTACTCGATGCGCACGCCGTCCGGGCCGGCCAGGAACGCCGCGTGGGTGTTCGGCGCGTCCACGACGCGCTCGACCTCGATGCCCGCCTGTGTCGCCTCCTGCACAAGCTCGTCCGCCGAGTCGACCAGCACCGCCAGGTGGTTCAGCAGCGGCCGGCCATGGTCGGCGACGTCGCCGTGCCAGAGCTCGACCCAGGCGCCGGCGACCTCCACGCGCGGCGCGCCTCCCGTACCAGGGCGCGCACGGGCGAATCCGTACGTCTCGTACTCGCGGGCGGTCTCCTCAGGCCGTGGCGAGAACAACGCGACGTGGTCGAAGTCGTAATCGCGGTCGGTCTCGCCCTCGACGAGCCCGAGCCGCAGGCCCTCGTACAGATCGAAGTAGACGCCGCCGTGCTCGCGCTCGAGCGGCCAGTCCTCCGGCAGCTCGGCGAGAGCCTCGTCGAGGTGGTTGACACGGAAGGCGACGTGGCGGAGCGCACCCCGCTCGCGCGGCCCTTCGGCGTCGAAGAGCGTCAGCTTGCTGCGGAGCGCGTCGGCGCCGGCGAGCGTGAACGTATCCGTGCGCTCGATGACGTGCATGCCGAGGTGCTGGGTCAGGAAGTCTGCGATCCGGTCGCGCTCGGCAACCCACAGGGCAACGTGATCGAGGATCTTCGGCTTCATCGAGCGAGGATAGCCAGGGGCGCCCGGTCCACCGAGCGCCCCACTGGCCTTACTTCCTGCGGGCCACGGCGCGCCGCAACTGCTCCTTGTTCATACGCGAGCGGCCGTCGATCCCGAGCCGCTTCGCCTCGTTGTAGAGCTGTTCCTTGGTGCGGCCGGACGAGCCTCCGCCGCGGGAGGTTCGCGTTTCGCCCGACTGGGCGCGCTGCTTGTTGACGGTGCGCGCGGCGATCTCCTTGGCGCGCTTCGTCGAGCGGCCCTCTTTCTTCTCCGACTGCTTGATGTGCTCGTACTGGCGCTCACGTTTGTCGCTCCATGCTGTTGGCATACGACCTCCTTCGTGTCGGCTGTCGCGCCCCGCTTACCCCGCTTGCAGGCTTTCATGCGCTCCGACCGTGTTACGCTCGGCGACGTGGCGACGATCCTGCTGTTCGGGGTCGACCTCTTCGTTCGCGGCAAGCTCGAGGCCGCGTGCCCCGGGCATGACTTCGTCACCAGCGACAGCATCGTCGACCCCGATCTCGTGGTTGCGGACATCGCGCGCGTCGATCCCGAGGAGGTTGCCGACACCTATGCAGACGTCCCGATACTCGGCTTCACGAACCACACGGACACGCAGGGCCTGCGTGCGGCGCACGCCGCGGGGTTCGATCAGGTGGTCGCCAAGTCGGCGCTGTCGGAGCGCGCGGCGGAACTGATTGAGGAGCTGACCGCCTCAGTAGGATGAGCGGCGATGACGTACATCATCGCCGAGCCCTGCATCGACATCAAAGACAGATCCTGCGTCGACGTCTGCCCCGTGGACTGCATTCACGAGGCCGACCGCATCCTCGTCATCGATGCCGAGGAGTGCATCGATTGCTTTGCTCCTGAAGAGCAGCTGATCACGCGGTACGGGGTCCGGTCGTTCGCAGAGCTAGAGAACATGTCGTGTCGCGTGCTGACCGACGATGGCTTCCAGCCCGCCCTTGTCAAGCGCTTCCGGCGCAAGCCACTCGTCGAGGTCGAGCTCGCGCCGGCCTTCGAGGAGCGCGACCGCTACGGCGGCACAAGACTCACGACGCGCAACATCTCGCGCTACCGCCGGACCGTCCAGGCGACCGCGACGCACTCGTGGATCCTCGCGAGCGGCGACCGCACCGACAGCCTCGAAGCCGGTCAGTTCGTGCCGTCGGCGCGCCTGAACGCGAACCGCGACGGCGAGAGCTACCGGCTCGGAGTTCTGCACGGGCTCGCCTTCGGCGACGGCTCCTGGAACAAGCAGGAGGTCAAGTCGGGCGACCACCTCCACTACGTCCAGCTCTTCGGCGAGCGCGTCGCACGGTTCCGCGATTTCTTCGACCAGGTCAACTTCTCGCCGTCGCTCGATGTGCATCCGGGCTACGCCGGTACCGGCGTCATCCGGGCGGGAGTCGACCTGAAGCGATCGCTCCCATGGGACGCCGACGCGGATTACACCGCAGGATTCACCGACGGGTGGATCGCCGCGGACGGCGATCCGGTGAAGGCGGGGTCGATGCGGCTGCGGTCGATCTCCCACGAGGCGCTCGACTGGCTGGCGACGGTTGCGCCGGTCGCCGGCTACGTGGTCGTCGGCTCGGGTCAGGAGAGCAACATGAAGACGAACTTCGGCTTCCGTAGCCGGCCGATCCGATGGCTCTATCTGGCGAGCCGGGAGACGTACTGGCGCGTGATGCGCGTGAGCGAGCTCGAGCAGGACGCGACCGAAACGTTCTGCGCGGTCGTACCGGGCAAGCACGCATTCACTCTCGCCGGCGGCGTATACACGGGGAATTGTGGCGCGTGCGAACCGGAGTGCCCCGTCGAGGCGATCTTCCCGGAGGACGCATTGCCGGATAAGTGGCAGCCGTTCGTGCAGATCAACTACGCGTACAACCAGAGCATGGACGTCGTCAATCAACTGACAGACGCGTACGCGACAGAGCACAACGTCCAGAACCCTCCCCTCGAGTAATCACTTCGAGGCCGGCATGGCGCTCGCCCGCGCCGGTCGTTATTTCGAGGCCCACGAGGAGCTGGAGCTCGCCTGGCGCGCGGCCGAGCCGGCAGAACGCGACTTCTTCCAGGGCCTCGTCCACGTGGTCGTCGCCTGGTACCAGGCCGGCCGTGGCCGTCGGATCGGCTGCGAGCGGCAGCTCGAAAAGGCGCAACGGAGGCTCGCCGCCTATGCGCCCGTGCATCGCGGCGTAGCAGTGGCGCTCCTGCTCGAAGATCTAGCCAACGCGCGTCAGCGCGTTGGCACCGGCCGGCTCGACCTACCCGAGCCCCAGGGGCTGCAGCGCCCACTCGGCGCCGACCCGTAGCCACCAGTCGCGGTTGAAGAACAACAGCAGGCCGAGCGCGACGAGCAAGCTGCCGCTCACCACCTGGATCACCGCGTAGTGGTCGCGCAGCCAGCGGAACGCGCCCATCGCCCGGGTGAACGCGATCCCCGCGGCGAGGAACGCCAGGCCGAGCCCGAGGGAGTAGGCAAAGAGCACGGCGCCGCCGCGGACCACCGAGCTGGCGTCGCCGGCGAGCACGACGACCGACGCGAGCACCGTGCCGATGCACGGCGCAGCGCAGACCGCGAACGCCGCGCCGAGGAGCAGCCCGGAGCCGGTGCGCCGCGCACCCTCGAGCAGCCCGGGCGCCGCCATGCGTGTCGGCATCGGCAGCAGGCCCATAAAGGCGAGCCCCAGCACGACGAGGACGAACCCGGCGATCGCGGTGCGCGTCTCCGAGTCGAGGACGCCGCCGACCGCGGCCGCGCCCGCGCCGACGACCACGAAGACGGCCGTGAACCCGATGATGAACGGCACGCTCGAGAGCGCCACGCGCCGGGCCATTCCGCGCTCGCCGAGCCGCCCCGCCTCAACCGCCGACACCGCTGACAGGTAGCCCGGCAGAAGCGGCAGCACACACGGGGTCAACACCGAGATGAACCCCGCCAGGAACGCGACCGGGACCTTGCCGGCCACTACGAGGTCTCGTAGCGGGCGAGCTCGCGATCGATGCGGCGCTCGATGTCCGGGTCGAGCCCGGACGGCGGCACCGGCGGCCCGGTGTCGCGCGCCCGCGACCAGCGCCATGCGGCCCAGCCGACGATCGGCGCCGCCACGAGCAGGCCGATCAGCGGCAGCAGCCACGCGATCAGATTGAAGCCGTGCTTCGGCGGGGCGGCCAGAACGGCCTCGCCGAACTGCGCGACGAGCGCGTCCTCGATCTGCGACTTCGTGTCGCCGGCGGCGATGCTGTGCGCGATGAACATCTTCATGTCCTGCGCGACCGCCGAGTCCGACTGGTCGAGCGTCGTGCCGCAGACCGGGCACATGATCTCGCTCTCCAGCTCGTTCTGCGTGGGGTGCTGCTGGCTGGCGAGCGCCGCCGCCGGCGCGAGCAGCGCGGCGACGACGGCAACCAGCAAGACCGCCCTCATGCCGGCCTCAGCGCCCCGTCCACGAGCCGGTTGATGTCCGCCTGCTCCAGCTCGCCGAGCTGGAAGTCCACGAGCCGCCCGCGCCGGTCGATCACGAACGTCCTCGGCAGCGGGAGCCCGCCGTAGCGGCCGAGCACCTTCCCTGCGCCGTCGTAGACGACCGGGTACGAGGTCCCGACCTTGAGCACTTCTCGCTTCGCGCTCGAGTCGAAGTCCTGCGCGTCGACGCCGAGGAAGACGACGCCCCGGTCGCGATACCGGCGGTACGCCTGCTCGAGCCGCGGCATCTCGCGTTTGCACGGGTCACACCATGAGGCCCAGAAGTTGACGAGCACGACCTTGTTGCGGAACGACTTCAGGTCGAGGTGACCCCCGCCGTCGAGGCGCGCCAGCCGGAAGTCGGGCGCGACGGGTTTCTTGCCCTCCGACGCCTTCTTCACGAGCTCCGCGCCGCCGCCCTGGTGCGTGACCTTCCACCCGAGCAAGCCGAACAGCCCTGCAACGAGCGCCACTGCGAGCACCTGCGCGGCCAGCTTCAGCCGCCGACCCATAACGGCCGGAGTCTAGAGGCTTGAGCCTCTAGTTCGGGGTGATGAAGACCGGCGTCCCAACCCGGACGTGCCGGAACAGCCACTCGGCCTGTGGGATCAACATGCGGATGCAGCCGTGCGAGGCGGAGTAGCCGATCGACGCCGGATCAGGCGTGCCGTGGATGCCGACGCCCGGCGCGCTGAGGCCCATCCACCGCGTGCCCAGCGGGTTGCCCGGCCCGGGCGGCACCGGGCTCTCGCCCTGGGCCCACGGTGAGTTCGGCGGGAACCACCAGGGGTTGCGCCACATGACGACGATCGCGAAGCGGCCGAGCGGCGTCGGGTACGCCGGCTGGCCGACCGCGACGCCGAAGGTCTGCCACGGTCGCATGCCGCGGTACAGGTTGAGCCGGTGCGCGCCGCGGTGGATGACGATCACCGGGCCGAAGTTGCTCCGCGACACCGATGGCGCCTGCGTGGTCACCGGGAGCTTGATCGCCCCGGGCGCCTTGGCGGCGAGCGCCTTCGCGAGCACGGTCACGGCGCGGCGCTGATCGATCGAGTGGCCGCGCGTGCCCGCGGTGATGAAGGGCTTCCCGTTGCGTAGCTTGACGGTCGAGTCCGTGCCGCTGCGGTCGTAGAGCTTCGCGGCCTGCCGCACCCAGGCGGCGGTCCGCGCACGGTTGACCGAGATCTTCAGCGGCACGTCGGTGCCTGCGCCGGCGAGCAGCGCCTGCTGGACGGCAGTGCCCACGGCGGCGCTCGCGCCGAGTGCGCGGGGCGGGACAAGCGTCGGCCGCGTGCCGACCAGGATGCGCCGTGACTCGTCGAAGTGCGAGGCAACGGCCTGTTGGGCGTCGGCCGGCGCGTAGCCGCCGACGTCGACCCCGTCGATCGTCACCCCGTCGGGGACCAGCAGCGTCGGCCCTCCCGGGTTATCGGCCCGGGCGGCCGCGGCAGAAAGCCCGCACGCGATGAGCAGGCACGCAAGGAGCAACCCCCTCCGCACCTTTGGATCTTACGGATGCCGGCGCAGGACGACCACGGCACAGTCGTCCTGGAGCTCGCCTCCGGCGAACGCACGGCAACCCTCGAGCACGGCGGCGGCCACCTCGGCCGCCGGCGCGCCGGCGTGCGCGGCCAGCACGGCGTCCAGGCGCTCGACGCCGTACAGCTCCTGTCCCCGCCGCGCCTCGATGACGCCGTCCGTGTACAGCACGACCGCATCGCCCGGCGCCAGCGTTGCTGCGACCTCGTCGTAGCGCTCGCCGGTCGCGATGCCCAGTGCGACCCCGCGCGCCTCCAGCGGCTGGACACCCTCACTGCGCACGAGCCGCGGCGGCGGATGCCCGGCGGCCGCGCAAAGCAGTCTGCCGGTGGCGCCGTCGAGGGTGACGACGACCATGGTGATGAACTTGCCCAGCGCGATCTCGCCGCCGACGACGTCGTTCGCAGCGGCCAGGAAGTCGCCGGGCTCCGGATGCTCGCGCGCAAGCGACCGGAACACGAACTTCGCCATCGCCATGTCGGCCGCTGCGTCGACCCCGTGCCCCGTGACGTCTCCCAGGACGACCGCAAGGCGGCCGTCGTCGAGGACGAGGAAGTCGAACACGTCGCCGCCCACTTCCAGGCGAGCGGACGACTCGTATGCGCGCGCGACGTCGAGCCCCTCGACGTCGGGCAGCGACTGCGGCAGCAACGCCTGCTGCATCGACTCGAGGAAGTGCTTCTGCTGCTGGTACAGGCGCGCGTTGTCCACGGCGAGGGCGGCGTGCGCGGCCAGCGACGCGGCGGCGCCGAGCGAGCCTTCGTCGAGCGCCCGCTCGGAGTCCAGCGAGATCACGGTGAGCGCAGCGATGAGCTCGCCGCCGCTCGCGACCGGCACGACGACCGCCGTCCCCCCGCGCTCGAGGAACGGTGCGAGCAGCTCGAAGACCGAGCCCAGTTCCCGCGCGAGCGGCGGCGTCAGCACGACCGGCCGGCGCCGGGCGATCAGGCGCTGCGACGCGTCCGTCGCCAGCGACTGCGGGCGGTCGAGCATGGCGCGGGCGACGGCGTCCAGGCGCTCGTCCGCGACGTGCATCGCCTGCGGCTCCAGGACGTCGCGGCGGGTGTCCAGCGTCCGGACCACGGCGGCGTCGGCGTTGAGCAACTCGACGGCGGTGCGGGCGACCGCGTTGAGCGTCTCCGGCAGCGACATGCTCTCCGTGAAGGACTGCGAGACCTCGTAGAACGCGCGCAACCGCCGTGCCGCCTGCCGCTCGGCCTCCAGCGCACGTGCGCGCTCGGCGCCGAGGCGCTGCGCCTCCTCGTGCAGGCGCGCGTTCTGGACGGCGACGCCGAGCTGCGCGGCGAGTGCGATCAGCAGGCCGGTCTCGTCGTCACTCGGGACGCGCCCGCGCGCCAGATAGGCCACGAGCAGCCCGATCGCATCGTCGAGAACGACGAGCGGCACGGCGACCGCGGCCTCGACGCCCGCGGCCGCGACGGCGTTGCGGACACCAACAAGACCCGGGTCGCGGGACGCGTCCTCGACGACGAGCGCGCCGCGGGCCCGCAGCGGCCCGAGCGCGCGCTCGAGCAGCGCCGCGCCCACCTCGGTGTGCGGCCCGCCCACGCCACGGGCCGCTGCCGACTGCAGCGCGCCGTCCTCCAGCAGGTACACCGCCACTTGATCGGTGCCGAGCAGCTCCGCGACGCGCGCCACCGCGGTCTCGAGCGTGTGCGCGACCGACAGCTCGGCGATCGCCTGGCCGACGACGCCCAGGAGTGCGCGTGTCCTCTCCAGCTCGGCCCGCGTCCGCTCGCTGCGCCGGCCTGCGTCGAGCGCGCGGCGGGCGCGTCCTGCGAAAGCCTCGAGCGCGCCAAGCGTGCCGGCCGGCGGCGGTTCGTCGAACAGCAGGTGCAGCAGCACCGACGGCGACTCGTCGATGCGAACCGTGACCGCACCGGAGCGCCCGCCGGCGAACACCACGCGGTGATCGCCCGGGGCCGGCCGCTCGGGCGGCGTGAGCGCGGCGGCCGCATCACGCGGCAGCCCGAAAGAGGCGAGCGGGCGCGGCGGCGCGCCGTTGTCGCCCAGCTCCCAGAGCACGGCGGCTCGCGCGCCCGACCCACGCGCCGCGAGTCGGACGACGGCCGCCTCGACGCGCGACCCCTCCGCGCCTCCTGCGAGCGCCTCACCGGCGGTGTCGAGCAACCCGGCCGGAGCGCCCCGACGTGGCTCGCGCGCGTCGCCGCCGGCGACCAGCACCGCCTGCGTCGCGGCGACCCGCGCCAGGACGCGGTCGGGCTCCGAGAAGGCGGTGCCCTTGCGGAGCAGCTCCACCGTGCCGATGCGCGCGTCGCCCGCGGTGATCGCGACGACGAGCGCCGCGTCGACACCGGCGCGCTCCGCCGCCCGGCGCAGCGCCGGCGGGAGCGTTGCGAGATCGGTGAACTCGCCCTCCTGGACGCCGGCCGGCAACGACGAGCCCTCGAGCTCCGCCGCCAGGGCCGGCGACTGGGACACCACCGCGCGGGCGACGAACCGGCCCGTCGCCGGGTCGGCGAGGCGCAGGACGGTCGCGTGCGCACCGGTTCCGGCGGCGAGCGCGCCGACGAGCGCACCCAGCCGGTCGTCGAGGCTCGCGGCATCGGTGAGGCGCTCCGCGGCGACCGCGAAAGCCTCGACACCGTGTGCCGTCACGTCGGCCACTGCCCTGAGTATGGCCACTGTCCAGCGCGGTCCGCCGCCAGCCGTCCCGAGGGGCCCGTCCGGAAGGGCGCGAGGACGCCTGACAGACGTGACACGGCGCGATGCCGCGTCCTCAGTCGCGGAAATATGCCCGCATATTCCCGCTCCCTGCGTCCTTGCCTCGCACCCTGTCCCGCGGGCCATACACCGACGCGCCCTTCCGGACGGGCCCCTACACTCCCATCGTGGCCGAGCCCGCAAGGCAAGCGCCCGTTGAAGACGACGAGCCTCCGATTCTCGATCCGCGCGTCGTCGAGCGAGCCTACCGGCGTCAGCGCGCGAAACGACGTGCTCGCGTGGAGCGCCTCCGCGAGCGGAGCCACGCACGCCTGCGCTTCTGGCTCGTACTGATCATCCTGGTCTCGCTCAGCGTCTACCTGGCGCTGACGGTCTGGCAGGAGCTGCAGGCGCTCTTCGGCCTCTGATGCTCAGCGGAGCTTCGAGAACGGCGACCAGGGTGCCGGGATCCAGTCGCGGAGCGAGCAGAGCTCGCATACGGGGAGCGTGTGGATGACCGTCACCGTCTGTCCACAGCCCGCGCACCGGAACGAACCGGACCCCGTCGTCGCCTGCACCGGCCGCGTCTTGGCCTGTTCTCCCAGCACCATCGTCGTCTGGTGTGCCCATACTGCGCGCCGTGGAAACGCCGCCGCCGGTCACTGAGCAGGATCAGCTCGTCCCGGCGCGCCCCCGGGGCGGCGTGTGGGCCTGGGGCGGCTGGCTGACCTGGGTCTCCGGGATCGTCCTGATGCTGTCGCCGTTCATGGGTTGGTACGTCGGCTCGGACGGCGGCCCCACCATCGCCGTCATCGGGTGGCACACCGGCGTGCTCGGCAAGCTCGTCTTCGTCATCGGCGCGGCCGTCGTCGTGCTCTGCGTCCTGCGCGAGCTCGGCATCGATCTGCCGCCGAGCGTGCCGGAGAGCCTGGTGATCATCGCGCTGGGCGCGCTCGCCACCATCTTCATCCTCATCCGGCTCATCTCGATCCCCGAGGAGTTCGTCCCGAACAACGGGCGCGGGATCGGGATCTGGATCGCGCTGCTCAGCGCGATCGGCGTGATCGTCGGCGGCCTGCTGCGAGCCAACGAAGAGCTCTAGCACGGGGGAACCCCTGGTTCCCCCGTGGGCCCCCTCCTTGCGGGCGGCGGCTGTATTCGTCTCGTTCAGGAGCCGCCGCTTGGTCGGGTGATGCCGGTGGTTGCCTCTCCGTGGTGAGCCTCTCGCCGGAATGAATCCGGCTTCGGCGGCGATTGGGCCTGATCTACCGTCGGCGGTCTTTCCCGGGAACTGCGGTTCCCTTGCCCCTCCCTCAGAGGAGTGCGCGAACGTCAGAGTTCTTCATTCGCGCGGAGCAGGCCGCCGACGATTACCCCGATCGCGCTTAGGAGCGCGATCCAGATCCCGATCCCGCGCC
>DASTZE010000202.1:0-22967 GCA_035764425.1 Gaiellaceae bacterium | reverse complement strand
ACAAGCACAACCCCGTAGGCGCGACGCTCGCGCGCGCCTCCGCGGCCCGCGCGCGGGCCGCCGCCGTCGCCCTGCTCGACGGGGGCCACGAGCACGAGCGCGCGGCCGGTGCGTGGCACGCCGAGTGGGCGCCACTGTCGGACGCGCTTGCGTTCACCGGCGGGGCGGCCGCCGCCCTCGCGGAAACGCTTGGTGCCCTCGAGGTCGACGTCGACCGCATGCACGCCAATATCCGGCCCGAGACGCTCGCCGAGGCGGAACGGTTCTTCCCGGGCGCCGTTCGCGCACCGGAGCAGTACCTCGGCTCGGCCGAGGCGTTCGTCGACCGTGCGCTCGAGCGCCACCGCGGCGCCTGAGCGGGCTCTCGTACCGGCTCGACGGACCCACGGGGGCGCCGGTCGTCGTCCTCGCCGGCTCGCTCGGCACGACCGCGGAGATGTGGAGGCCGCAGCTCGAGACGCTCGCAGCGTTTCGCGTGCTCCGGTTCGACCACCCGGGGCACGGCGGCTCAGATCTCACCGAGGCCGCGACCGTTGCGGCGTTCGCAGGTCGGCTGGCCCGACTCCTCGACGCGCTCGGCATCGACCGGGTCTCGCTCTGCGGGCTGTCGCTCGGCGGAGCGGTCGCGATGCACTTCGCCGCCGGTGCGCCCGAGCGCGTCGAGCGCCTGGTGCTTGCCTGCACGGCCGCACGCTTCCCGAACGCCGAGGCCTACGGCGAGCGGGCCGCGGCCGTCCGCGCGAACGGGATGGAGCCGATCGCCGACGCGATCGTGGGGCGCTGGTTCACCGCGGCCTTCCGCGACGCGCAGCCCGCGACCGTGCGACGCTACCGGGACATGCTCGTCTCGACGTTGCCGGAGGGGTATGCGCGCGGTTGCGAGGCCGTGCGTGACTTCGATGCCCGCGACACGCTCGGCCGCGTGACGGCACCGAGCCTCGTCATCGCGGGCGCCGATGATCCGGCGACGACCCCCGAGGTCTGTGCCGGCCTCGCGGATGCGATCGACGGCGCGCGGCTCGTCGTCCTCGACGGCGCCGCCCATCTCGCCAACGTCGAGCAGCCGGAGTCGTTTGCGCGGGCGCTCGTCTCGCACCTGCAGTCATGAGCGACCGCTTCGAGGAGGGCATGCGGATCCGCCGGGAGGTGCTCGGCGACGAGCACGTCGACGCCGCAGCCGCAGCGACCACGGCGTTCACCGCCGATTTCCAGGACCTGATCACTCGCTATGCCTGGGGTGAGATCTGGGCCCGCCCGGGGCTCGACCGTCGAACCCGCAGCTGCATCACACTGGCGATGCTGGTCGCGCTCGGCCGCCACGAGGAGCTCGCCATGCACGTCCGCGCCGCGCGTCGCAACGGCCTGAGCGCAGACGAGATCAAGGAGGTCTTGCTACAGACGGCCGTCTACTGCGGTGTCCCGGCGGCAAACCAGGCGTTCGCGATCGCGCGGCACGTGCTCACCGAGCCGTAACGACGCAAGTCGAAAAGTCCGCCACGCCGAGTGGCGGCGTTATGGCGTCCTGTTCGACACCTACGGTGGGTTGTCGGGTGATTCGTTGAGCCGCCGCGCGGTCTGCCCGCTGATCGCCGCCCTTGCGGGCCTGGGCGCCCCGATAGGAAGACCCCGCAAACCGAGGCTTTCGTGTTACAGGGGGTCATGGCGGCGCGGCCCGAAAGTGCCCCAGACGCTTGGCTCGGACGGCGAAACGCGCCGCCGGACCGTCGCTCGGCGTCATGGCGATTGCCACTCGACTCGCGTTGCCAGGGGTGAGAAGATCGCGGTAATGGAGGAAGGCGCGCTTGCGGACGCGCCGTTGTTCGGCACGCTTCCGGAGCCGGTTCAGGAGGAGCTCCTGGCGGCTGCCCGACCCGTGCGGCTGCGCGCCCAGGAGTGGCTGTTCCGCGTAGGAGATCCCGGCGACCGGATCTACTTCGTCCGCTCCGGGCGGCTGCGGGTGCTCGTCGACCACGACGGCGAGGAGCGCATCGCACGTCTGGTGGGCCCCGGGGCGGCGATCGGTGAGCTCGCGGTCCTGACGCAGAGTCGGCGCTCGGCGTCAGTGCGCGCGGTGCGCGACAGCGACCTGCTCGAACTCGACGGCGACGCCTTCCTGGCCATGCTGGGGCGCGACCGGGACCTCAGCGTGGCGCTCGCGACGTCGCTCGCGCGACAGCTCCAGCGCAGCGGTGGGCTCTCCGAGCCGTCCGCAAGACCGAGCGTCGTCGCGGTCACCTCAACGGCCGGTGTCGAAGCCCGCGGCTTCTGGGACGACCTGCGCGGCGCGTTCACGGCGATCGGCCCGACGGTCGGGCTCGACCGGCCCGACGGCGGGAACTGGAGCGCGCAGCTCGCCGCGCTCGAGCGGACGAATGCCTTCGTCTTGCTCCGCGCGCCTGACGAGGATCCTGCCTGGAGGGACTTCTGCCTGCGCCAGGCCGACCGCGTGGTGGTCGTCACGCGGGGCCCTCCGCCGAGGGGCGCCTCGCTTCCCGACGGCTGCGATCTCGTCTTCGTCGACGGGCACGCCTCGGGAGCACTGGCGGCGTGGCGGCAAGCCGTCGCAGTTCGGGCGCACCACGTCGTTCGTCCCGGCGACAGGTCCGCTGCGGGGCGCGTCGCCCGACGGCTCTGCGGGCGGTCGGTAGGCCTCGTGCTCTCGGGCGGGGGGGCGCGCGCGCTCGCCCATCTCGGTGTCTTCGAGGTGCTGAGCGCCGAAGGAGTGGAGTTTGATCGCGCCGGCGGCACCAGCATGGGCGCGTACATCGCCGCGATGGTCGCGCTCGGCTGGACGCCCGAGCAGATGATCAAGACCTGCAGGGAGGAGGTGGCGCAGCGGTCGCCGTTCAGCGACTACACGCTTCCGCGCTACGCGCTGATCCGGGCCCGCCGCGCGGAGACCATGCTCCGCCGCACCTTCGGCGGCACGGCGATGGAGGATCTGCCGCGGCCGCTCTTCACCGTGAGCGCGGACCTTGTCGACGGCAGCATGGTCGTGCACCGCGAGGGGGAGCTCTGGGAGGCGGTCGGTACCAGCATGACCCTGCCCGGGCTCGCCCCCCCGCGGCCACACGAGAGCCAGCTGCTGATCGACGGCGGCATCCTGAACAACCTTCCAGTCGACGTCATGGTCGCGGACGACCCCGGCCTGGTGGTCGCGGTCGACGTGATGCGGCGCGTGACCGCGGCCGACCTGCAGCAGACGGCGCGCGCGTCGCTGCCGACGATCGTGGAGACGCTCGCACGCGCCAGCGTGCTCGGCAGCATTGCGCGTGCGGAAGGGAACCGTGAGCTCGCAGCCGTCGTGATCGCGCCGGATGTCCAGGACGTCTCACTGCGCGACTTCCGGCGGATCCAGGACGCGATCGACGCCGGCCGTCGCACGGCCGAGGAGATGCTGGCCGCGGGGAAGCTGGACGTGCTGCTCGCCTCAGGCGACCCGGAGCAGGTTCGAGAGCTTCTCGTCGCGGAACCGGCGGCGAAACTCGGCCACCGTGATCGCGACGACGCCTGAACCAGGCTGCCAGGTCGCCGGCTAGCGGCTCCTCCAGGGACTCCCATCCTGGGTCTTGCGACTCACGCGTCGATCGTTCCCCCTCGGTAGTGCCGCTGCCTTAGAGCTCACCTCGCGTCCGCTCGGCGAGGTAGATCCGCCACACGTCCGGAACGCCTTTGAGCTCGTGCTCGCCTCGATCCGTAAACGCGAAGCCGCTTCCGGCGACAAGGTCCTTCACGGTCCCGGTGACGACGACCTCGCGCGCGCCGGCGGTGCCGAGGAGCCTGGCCGCGATCGTGACCGCGAGGCCGCCGGGCTTCCCGTCGATGACCTCGCATTCGCCGATATGCACGCCGGCTCGGGTCTCGAGTCCGAGATCCGCGACCCTAGCCGCGATCTCGTGGGCGCAGTGGATCGCGCGGGCTGGGCCGACGAAGCTCGCGAAGAAGCCGTCGCCGGCAGTGTCGTGCTCGCTTCCGTCCCAGTGCGAGAGAGCGCCGCGGACTGCGGCGTGATGTGCAAGCGCGAGCTCCCTCCAGCGGCGGTCTCCGAGCGCTGCCTGCTTTCGCGTCGAGTCGACGATGTCCGTGAAGAGCACGGTCGCGAGGACGGTGGAGACGGCCGGGCGTCGCTCGATGCCCGCGAGTTCGCGCATGATCGCCATCTGCTCCTCGACCTGCAGACCGGATCGACCCCGGAGCAGATGAACCGTGGCGTTCGGCATCAGGGACTCGACGTACTCGGCTTCGTCCCGCTCCGCCTGCGCGTCGGCCTCTCCGACGATCAGCGCCGTGGGCGTGCGGACACTGGGGAGGATGTCCCGCACGTCGGTCTGCCAAAGGATCCGGGTCAGCGCCTCGGCGACGTCGGGACCGATGGTGTTCCGCGTGATCCGCGCGTAGCGTCTCACGACGTCCTCGTCGACCGCGAGCGTGTGACGCTGGTCGTGCGGGACGCCCTGACGCTGCGCCGCCCGATTCTGCGCGTGCTCACGAGCCTGCTCCGTTGTCCCCCAGTTCCTTGCGTCTGCGAGCGCGGCCTCGAACGCGTCAGGCCCCTGCCCCCACGGGTAGTCCGGAGCCCACGCGAGTCTCGGGCGCGGATAGTTCCAGACGAGCCCGGAGATGCGGTCCGGATAGGTCGCCGCGAACAAGGCGTGCATCGCGCCCGTCGATGCTCCGGCGCCGAGGACTGGCCGCTCGGATCCAATCGCATCGAGCACGGTGAGCAGGTCGGCGGCGCGCGTCTCGAGGTTCGGAGGCGGGGCGTTGCGCGTCGACGCGCCGCTACCGCGACGGTCGTGGATGATCAGGCGGGCGAAGTCCGTCAGCTTTGCCAGCATCGGGCCCCAATCCGGCTCGTCCCAGATCAGGTCGACGTTGCCCGCAAACGCGTGGAAGTCCATCACGACGTCGACCGGCCCCGACCCGACGGCCTGATAGGCGAGGTATACGCCGTCCGCCGTCTTCGCGAATCGGGTCTCGTGCGTCACGGAGTCGCCGTCGGCCCGGCGCAGGGTTCCAACGCCGGTGTATCGATACCGCGGTGATCAGTCACCTTTGCTGCGGGCGCCGCGAACACCACACGAACCACCGTACTCAAGCTTGATCTCGACGTTCAACCTCTGGGGGAGCCGGGCATTCAGGGCTTCCGTGAGAACGTGATTGCCCGCGGGGCTTTCTCGTGTCAGCCCGCCGGACGCGCGGCGCGGTGGCGGCGTCCCACCATATACCCCATTAGGGTATGATCGACGGGATAAGGAGGTCGCCATGAGCGAAACGCTCACGTACAGCGTTCCGGATATCCACTGTGGCCACTGCCGTCACGCAGTCACCGAGGAGGTGTCCGCCGTGCCGGGCGTGGAATCCGTGGACGTCGATCTCGATGCGAAGCGGGTGACCGTGGTCGGCGAGGGCCTCGACGACGCACGGCTGCGCGCAGCGATCGACGAAGCGGGCTACGAAGCGGCCGCGTGAGCGAGGGCTGACGTGTCTGCCACGGCAGAGTCGCGGCGCAGCGTCGAGCTGCGGCTCGAGCTCGAGGGGATGACGTGCGCCTCGTGCGCCGCCCGGATCGAGAAGAAGCTGAACAAGCTCGACGGGGTCGAGGCGACGGTCAACTTCGCAACCGAACGGGCAACGGTGCACTGCCCGAGCGACGTGTCGGTCGAGCGGTTGGTTGCCACCGTCGAGTCCGCAGGCTACGGCGCACACCTCGCGGCGTCCGCGGGCGAGAGGCAACACGACCCCGACGAGCCGCTCCGCATGCTGACGCGGCGGCTTCGGGTCGCGGTCGTGCTCACGGTTCCGGTGGCGCTGCTGGCGATGGTCTCGCCGCTGCGCTTCCCCAGCTGGGAGTGGCTGGCGTTGGCGCTCTCGACCCCGGTCGTCTTCTACTCGGGGATCGGCTTCCACCGCGCCGCCGCCAGGAACGCCCGCCACCTGGTCGCGACGATGGACACGCTGATCTCGCTCGGCACGCTTGTCGCCTGGCTCTGGTCGTCAATCGTGCTGATCGGCGGCATCGACACCGACACCTACTTCGAGGTGTCGGCGGTCGTGACGACCCTGATCCTGCTCGGCCGGTACCTCGAGGCGCGCGCGAAAGGCCGATCCTCGGAGGCGATCCGCAAGCTGCTCGAGCTCGGTGCCAAGGACGCACGCGTCCTGCGCGACGGCGCCGAGGTGCTCGTCCCCATCGCGGAGCTCGAGGTGGGTGACCGGTTCGTCGTCCGCCCGGGCGAGAGGATCGCGAGCGACGGCGTCGTCGTCGAGGGCGCCTCCGCCGTCGATCAGTCGATGCTGACCGGGGAGTCGCTGCCCGTCGAGGTGACGGTCGATTCTGAGGTCGCCGGTGCGACCGTGAACACCTACGGGCGTCTCGTCGTTCGCGCCGGCAAGGTGGGCGCCGATACGGCGCTTGCCCAGATCGCGCGACTCGTCGACGTGGCCCAGTCGGGCAAGGCGCCGGTGCAGCGGCTCGCCGACCGCATCTCGGGGATCTTCGTCCCGATCGTGATCGTGCTCTCGCTGCTCACGCTTGCCGGCTGGCTTGCCTTCGGCGCCTCGGCCGCGACCGCGTTCACCGCCGCCGTTGCGGTGCTGATCATCGCCTGCCCCTGCGCGCTTGGGCTCGCGACGCCCACGGCCCTGATGGTGGGCACCGGGCGCGGCGCACAGCTGGGCGTGCTGATCAAGGGGCCGGAGATCCTGGAGCGCACCCGCGAGGTCGACACGATCGTGCTCGACAAGACCGGCACGGTCACCGAAGGACGGATCCAGCTTGCGGAGATTGCGCTCGTGAACGGCGCCACCCGCGGCGAGGTACTGCGACTGACGGGTGCGGTCGAGGCCGCCTCCGAGCATCCGATCGCACAGGCCGTCGCCAGGGCCGCCCACGACGAGCTCGGTGACCTGCCGAGCGTCTCCGACTTCCGCAACGAGCCGGGCGTCGGCGTGCGTGGCACCGTCGAGGAGCGCGAGGTCACCGTCGGCCGCCGCGACGGCCGCATCGAAGTCGGCTGGGACAACGTCCCGCGCGCGATGCTCGTCGTTCGCGACGCGGTCAAGCCCTCGAGCGCGGAGGCGATCGCCGAGCTTCGAGCACTCGGCCTCACCCCCGTGCTGCTGACCGGCGATGGGCGCGAAACCGCCGACCGAGTCGCCGCCGAGGTCGGAATCGACCGCGTGCTGGCCGAGGTCTACCCCGAGGACAAGGTCGCCGAGATCGAACGCCTGCAGGCCGAAGGACATCAGGTGGCGATGGTCGGCGACGGCGTCAACGACGCGCCCGCGCTCGCTCAGGCCGACCTCGGGCTCGCGATCGGCACCGGCACCGACGTCGCCATCGAGGCGTCCGACTTGACGCTCGTCTCCGGCGACCTGCGCGCCGCCGCCGACGCGATCCGCCTCGCCCGCAAGACCCTGCGGACGATCAAGGGCAACCTCTTCTGGGCGTTCGCAGACAACGTTGCCGCAATCCCGCTCGCGATCGCCGGCCTGCTGAATCCGATCATCGCCGCCGCCGCCATGGCCTGCTCGAGCCTGTTTGTCGTCTCCAACTCGCTGCGGCTGCGGCGCTTCCACTCCAACCGCGAAGGAGCACCCGCGTGAGCAAGGTCGAGACGGACACTCCCACCCGCGGCTATAGCGCCGACAAGGAGGCGCTCATCAAGCGCCTGCACCGCATCGAGGGGCAGGTCCGCGGGATCGAGAAGATGGTCGAGGACGACCGCTACTGCATCGACATCCTCACGCAGGTCGGCGCGGTCACCACGGCGCTCGAGTCGCTTGCGCTGAAGATCCTCGACGATCACGTTCGCCACTGCGTCGCCGGCGCGCTCGCGTCCGGTGACCAGACAGACGCGCTCGAGAAGACCGAGGAGTTGCTGGCGGCCGTGCAGCGCTTCGCCCGTACGCGCTAGCCGTGTCCGCCGTCGCTGAGCGCGAGACGGCGGTTCTACACGTCGGCGGCCTCCTCTACGCCTCGGAAAAAGCCGTGGTGGAGCGGAGGCTGGGCGACCAGCCGGGCGTGCTCGCCGTCGATGCGAATCCGGTCGCGCAGAGCGCGACGGTCGAGTACGACCCGGCAGTCACGAGCGTCGCCGCGCTGAGGCGGTGGGTCGAGGAATGCGGCTACCACTGCGCCGGCCGCTCGACCCCCGGCCACGTTTGCGACCCACTCGCGGAACACGAACCGCTAGCCCCGGTGCACGACCACGCCGCGCTCGAGCGCGCCGACCAGGCCGACGGGCACGGACACGGCGGACACGCCGGCATGTCGATGGCGTCGATGGTCAGGGACATGCGCGACCGCTTCCTGGTCGCGCTCGTGTTCGCCATCGCGATTGCGATCTGGTCGCCGATCGGGAAGAGCATCTTCGGCTCGACGCCCGGCACCCCGTTTGGGATGCGCGCCGAGGTCTGGGAGCTGATCTTGTCGCTGCCGGTCATCTTGTACTCGTCGCAGATCTTCTTCGTCGGCGCCTACCGCGCGCTGAAGGCGAAGACGCTCGACATGATGGTGCTGGTCGCGGTCGCAATCGGAACCGGCTGGGTCTACTCGGTCGCGGCCACCTTCTGGATCAGCGGTGACGTCTTCTACGAGGCGTCCGCCTTCCTGGCCACCTTCGTGCTGCTCGGGCACTGGTTCGAGATGCGCGCCCGCGGCGGCGCGAACGACGCGATCAGAGCCCTGCTCGACCTTGCGCCGCCGAAGGCGGTCGTGATCCGCGACGGCGCGGAGGTCGAGGTACCCACCGCCGAGGTGCACGTCGGCGACGTCCTGCTCATCCGCCCAGGCGCCAGGGTCGCCGTCGACGCCGAGGTGATCGAGGGCGAATCAACCGTCGACGAGTCGATGGTCACCGGCGAGTCGTTGCCGGTCTCGAAGCGGCCGGGGGACAAGCTCGTCGGCGCTACGATCAACAAGCAGGGCAGCCTGCGCGCGCGTGCGACCGCCGTCGGGTCGGACACTGCACTCGCCCAGATCGTCAAGCTCGTCCAGGAGGCGCAGAACTCGAAGGCGCCGGCCCAGCGCCTGGCCGATCGTGCGGCCTTCTGGCTGGTGCTCGTCGCGCTCGTCGGCGGGGTGACGACGTTCGTCGTCTGGTACTTCGTCGTCGGCCGGCCCGCGACCGATGCGCTGCTGTTCGCGATCACGGTCGTCGTGATCACCTGCCCGGACGCGCTTGGCCTGGCGACGCCGACCGCGATCATGGTCGGCGCCGGCCTGGGCGCGAAGCGCGGCATCCTGTTTAAGAACGCGACGGCGATCGAGCAGATCGCCGGCAGCGACACCGTCGTCTTCGACAAGACCGGAACGCTCACGAAGGGGAAGCCGGAGGTGGTGGCGATCGTCGCCCGAGACGGGATCACCGAGGATGAGCTGCTGCGCGTCTCGGCGGCGGTCGAACGCGAAAGCGAGCACCCGCTCGCGGAGGCGATCCTTGGAGAGGCGCGCAGGCGCGAGCTGGAGCCGCCCCACGCCGAGTCGTTCCAGGCGGTCGAGGGCGAGGGCGCGGTGGCGACCGTGGAGGGCCGTCGGCTGGCGATCGGCAACGGCCGCCTCGTCGAGCGAGAGCACGCGAGCCTGGACGGCCTCTCCGACCAGGGGCGTGAGCTGGCCGGCGAGGGCCGCACGGTCGTGAACGTCGTCCGCGACGGTGAGGCGATCGGCGTCATCGCGATCGCCGATGCCGTCCGCGAGACGTCCGCGGACGCGATCAGCGCGCTCAAAGAGGAGGGCGTGCGCTCGGCCATGCTCACCGGCGACAATCGCCCGACCGCCGAGCGGGTCGCCTCGCAGCTCGGCGTCGACGACGTGATCGCCGAAGTCCTGCCCCGGGACAAGGCGCAGAAGGTGAAGGAGCTCGAGCAGCTCGGCCGCAGGGTTGCGATGGTGGGGGACGGCGTCAACGACGCCCCCGCGCTTGCGCAGGCCGACACGGGCATCGCGATCGGCGCCGGCACCGACGTCGCCATCGAGACGGCCGACGTCGTGC
This sequence comes from Gaiellaceae bacterium, assembly GCA_035764425.1. GTDB lineage: Bacteria > Actinomycetota > Thermoleophilia > Gaiellales > Gaiellaceae > JACVRM01. The sequence continues at coordinate 12,969 of DASTZE010000202.1, read as the reverse complement.
TCATTCGCTCGGATCCCGTCGACGTCGCGACCGCGATCGAGATCGGCCGCGGCACCGTCCGGAAGATGCGCCAGAACCTCGGCTGGGCGATCGGCTACAACTCGCTCGCCATCCCGATCGCCGCCGGCATCTTCGACCCGTGGGGACTGACGCTGCGACCGGAGATCGCCGCAATCTCGATGTCTGGCTCCAGCTTGATCGTCGCGCTCAACGCACTTTCGTTGAAGCGGCTCCGCCTGCGCGGGTCCTGAGGCCGAAGCTCAGAGCACCCGAACCCTGAGTCGAAGCGGTCGCCGACTGGGTACAGCAGCACGAAACCAGCTCAGTCGAGTAGCTCGCTGAGCGGAAACGACCGGTGGGCGCGCGGCGGCACGAGAAAGTTCTGCCGGTGGGTCGTCGCGAGCACGGCGTTGAACCCTTGCCCGCGGCCGCGGGGCGGCAGAGGCAGCCGCGTTCCGTCCGGCAGGACGCCGTCCATCGCGAGCCGCGTGCGGTGGAAGTCGTCGCTCGTGGGGTTGAAGATCACAAAGTGGACGCCCGCGGCCGGGTCGGGTTCCATGCGGTCGTGCTCCGGCCGGGAGCTCCAGAAGAACGGATTGTCGAGCGTGTTGAAGTCGGCGCGCTGCGGGACGGAGGTGCCGCGCCGGTAGATCGTGCCGTCAGCCGCGACGGTGTCGCGGCCCAGCCGTGACACCGTCTGGATCGACGCGCTGTGACCGATCCGGCTCTCGCTGCGGAACCGGGCCTCGACGGCGGCCACGTCCGCGGGCCGGTCCTCGGCGACGGTCTGCACCCCGGGTGCGACGCCGAGCCCCGGGCGAAACGCCGCTCCGATCCGCTCGCCGTGGTCGAAATTCAGGTACCACGCGGCGAGGTTCTCGCGGATGTGGGACAGGTGCATGTGCGTCCCGCCCTCGAAGTAGCCGCCCGCCGCGTCGGTGTAGCCGAGCGTCTCCAGGTTGGCGATCCGGTGCGGTCCGAGGCTCGCCTTCTGCGTCGACGTCAGGCCGAGGAAGAGCTCGGCGGTGTCCGGGATCAGGTCGGCGCCGTCGATGCCCGCCGCCACCGCCATTCGCTTCGGAAGGCCGACGCCACCTGAGAAGCCGCCGCCGACGAATCCCTTGCGGATGCTCGTCACGGCGAAGACGTCGCGCATGCCCCCGAACACCTGGGCGGCGGCGCCGTCGACGTCTCGCCGAACGTCGCCGCGGAAGAGCGCGGCCACGTCGTTCGCCTCGAGGATCACGCCGGGCGGATCGCTCGGAAAGCGGCGGGCGTCGAGCAGGGCCTTGACCGGTCGCCCGGTCTCGGACGCCCGGAGGTCGGTTGGAACATGGCGGCCGGCGAGGGCGGCGACGTGGCGCCGGAAGTAGGGGAGGCCCCAGGCGACGGTCACGGCAGCGCGATCCTCGATCGAGGCGAGGGCGTCTTCAAATCGCGACCGTGCATCGGCCAACTGCGTGCCAGGCACCACGGTCGCGGTCACGACCTGGTGGAAGAGCGGGGGCACGACGACCTCGACGCCGTCGTTCTCGACGACGCGGAGGCCCTGCAGCTCGTGCTGCTCCCGGGGTCCGACGGCGCCGCCGGGCTCCGGCGACGCCGTCAGGTGGTCGGCGAGCTCGTAGATGCCGCCGGCCGCGAGCGCGGCGCCGGCCGTGCCCGCGATCAGCTCCCGCCGGGTGAGTCGCACTCAGCGCACGGCCGTCTCGACGCGGCTCATCGGGATCAGTCGGATCATCCCTCGCCTCGCCGTTGTGGTCGCGTACACGACGCCGACCGGCTCGATCTGCGCGCCCACCAGGCCGGTGGCGACCGCGAGCCGGGCGGTCCGCCCGGTGGCGACGTCGACCGCATACACGGAGCTGCCGGCCGTCACGATCGCGATCCCGTACTGGACGTCGACATGCGAGGCGCCGGCCGGGATCGCCCAGCTGTGCAGGCGGCGGCCGGAGAGCGAGACGACGGCGAGACGCCCCTGGCGGGTCGTCGCGACGACGGCGCTTCCTCGCACCGCGAACGAGGTCGCGCCCGGGACGTTCACGTGGCGACGGAACCCGTGGACCGAGTTGAGCGTGATCGTTCCGCCGGTGGTCAGCGCCCCGATCTGCCAGCGGTCGGCGGACAGCGCGCGAACGGCTCCGGGGACGCCGGCGAGATCGCGGCCGCGGTACGGGCCGGTGACCCGGCCGACCGTCGTCACGGGGCCGTTCTCCACCGAGAACACGAGCGTGTTCCCGTCGCCGGCAAGCGCGCCCAGCGCAGTCCGGGGGCCGAGCTCGGACAGCCGGCGAATGACCCACTCCTGGCATCCGATTCCGTCGGCGGCCACGAGCATCGGGCGGCCACGGTGCGTCGTGATCCACTCGGCGCGGTTGCCCGCGAGCGCAAGCGCCGTGATGCGCCCGGAGCGCGTGCCCGGCGCGCACGTCGGGCCGGCCTTCTGCGAGACCTGGAAGACCGAGCGCCAGGGGATGCTCCAGAACATGACGCGGTCGCAGCCGTTCGCGCCTCCGACTGCGAACGCGGCCTGCGTGCCGTCGACGGACAGCGCGCGGACGGGGCCGCCGGTGCGGAAGCCGCGCCCGGTCTGGGCGAGCTCCCCGCGCACGGCGCGCGTGGGCACGAACTTGAGCGTCGTCGTGCTGCGCGGCGCCGCCTTGAGCGTGTTGTCCTGGTACACGAGCCCGTTCGTGTTCAGCAACGGGACGTCGCCGCGGCGAACCGGGGCGACCATCGTCGTGCGGCCGCTGGCGAGGGCAGTCACCCAGATGCCGTTGCGTGCCCGGTATGCGGCCAGGCCGCGCGACACCTGGAGCGCGTCCACCCGGACGGCCACGGGGAGGGGCCACGAGTGAACGGTGCGCCCGTCGCGGCCGAGGACCTGCAGGCGGTCGGGCCGGTCGGCGCCCCGGGCGGCGACGAGCCGCGCCGACGATGCGGGAGCTCGGTTCGGTCGGACCGTGCTGCAGGCGGCGCTCGATGGCCCAGGCCGCGCGCCGCGGCGCCACACGAGCACCTGGCAGCCTGATTGCGAGCGGACTGCGAGCGTCACAGTCGTTCCCTGCAGGCGGTACGCGACGACCTGGCCGGTGACCGACAGGGAACGGGTTCCGGCGGGATCGGGGTGGCAGACGTAGGCGACCGCCGGTGCGGCGAGCAAGAGCGCGGCACCGGCGACGGCGAGGCGGACGGGGACACGACCCATGGGGACCTCCCGACTGGTTGGCCGAACGGGCCGTATGTAAGCAAGGAGCGCGGCGCCGAGGCGCCGCGCTCCGTGTGCGATCTACGCCTCGCGGGCGAAGAAGTCGACGAGCAGCTGGTTGACGCGCTCAGCCTCGTCGTGATGGACCCAGTGGGAGGCGTTCGGCAGGCGCTCGACGCCGACCAGGTTGGGCACATCGCTGTGCTCGGGCTCGGCCAGGCCGCGGCCGAGGTAGCGGTCGCGCTGGCCCCAGATGACGAGCGTGGGGGCGGAGACCGGCTTGATCTCCTTCCAGGCCTTGATCGGATTCGCGCGGACCGAGGAGCGGTAGTAGTCGATCATCCCGGTCAGCGCTCCCGGCTGCGACCAGGCCGCCACGTAGCGGTCCATCTCCAGCGGCGTGTACGCGGGCCGCGCGTCGCGGAGGAAGCGGTGGAAGAAGCGGAAGTTCTTCACCCGTACGATGCGCTCGGGCAGCCACGGGAGGGCGAAGAAGAAGAAGTACCAGCTGCGCAGCGTCTGGCGGGGCTTGAAGAGGTTCTTCGAGAGCTTCCGCGGATGGGCGGCGTCGAGGATGGCGAGCTTCTCGACGACCTCCGGGTGGTTCATCGCGGTCGTCCAGGCGACCGTCCCGCCCCAGTCGTGGCCGACGAGGATCGCCGAGTCGTAACCGAGCTCGTGGATCAGGGCGGTGATGTCCTCCGCGACCCGGGCGGCTGCATAGTGCCTGGTGCCGTTCGGCCGCGAGGAGAGGTTGTAGCCGCGCAGGTCGGGGGCCACGACGTGGTAGCCGGCCGCGGCGAGCGGGGCGATCTGGTTCCGCCACCCGTACCAGAACTCGGGGAAGCCGTGGAGCAGCACGACGAGCGGCCCGTCCCCGGCCTCGACGTAGTGCAGCCTCATGTCGCCGACTTCGGCGTAGCCTTCGCGGAGCTGGGTCGAGTCGTCGTGCTTGACGCTCATGAACGTCTCGGTGCTCAGATCGATTGTGGTGTCCAGGGTTGCCATTTCGGCATCTCCTTTCGCGAGTCGCTTCGCTTACTTGACTCCTCAATGATCGCCTCCGAGGTGACCTCTCGCGCCAGTGGGAGACCCTGGCGTGCGCACTGGTTCACGAGTCGAAACGCCACCGCCGGGCCAGGGTCTCGCGCGGGTGGCTCGCCTGCATCAGGCGTAACGACCGCCGGCACGACCGGCTCGACCGGGCGCGCGAGATCCTCGCCGAGCGTTACGCCAAGGGTGAGCCGACGGCCGACGCGTACCGAGCCCGGCTCGGGGATCTGGGCTGAACCAGATCAGTGCCAGGCACTGTGTCGCCCGCGTGACAGAGCCTGGCACTGCCCGCCGGACGGCAAGGCGTAGCACTCGTAGATCGCGTCGGAGTCGGCGTCGTTCGCCGAGAACGTGCGGGCGATCTGCTAGCGGGCGGCGTCGTCCTGGAGCAGCGCCAGCACGGCATTCGCCCAGTCCGTCACGTCGTCCAGCGGCTCCCCGTCTCGGATCGTCGTGAAGCCCGTTCCGAGGATGTCGAGCTCCTGCCGCGTCAGCTCGTCGGGCACCGCCTGCTCCGTCCTGCCGGTGTCCACCTCGGTGCGCCGGACGGCAGCGAAGCGGACGACCTGGTCGTGGCTGCCGGCCTCGCGGGCGAGCTCGTCGAGGAGTTCGTCGGCGCGTGCGCGGCCGGCGGGCGTGAGCGCCGCGACGGCCCTGGACAGGTACTCGCTGTGGTGATCTGCAGTTGCCATCGACCTCGCGAGGATAGTGCGGAGCGCTGGTGGACTCCCGTCCATGGGTGACAATCGCCTGGTCGTGTCGGTGCCGGCGGAGCCTCGCCGCCTGACCGCGGTGACGCCGCCTGCCGCCGAGGCCTCGCCGCAGGTGGCGAGCGGCTGCGCTCGATGACGGAGGCCATGAAGGTCAGGAACGCCGGCGAGGGGACCGACAGCGATCACACTCCTGCCCCGCGTGGTCGAGGGCGCGGCGACCTGCCGCACGTCGAGCTCTCCACTGGGCTGGTCCTCCGCGGCTCGACGGCGCCGCCGCCTCAGGCAGGTGATTCGCGGGCTCTGAGGATGCGCTCGGGCTCGGTCGGATGCGTGAACCACGCGAGGTAGACGAGCCGGGGCGGAGTCAGGTCGGCGAGATTCGACAGTGCCAGCCGGCGGTGCGTCGACTCGAATGCGGTCGGATCTCCCGTCAGCGCGAGCGAGAAGTCATCGGCCTGCCGCTCCCAGCGGCGTGAGAGCGCAGAGCCGAGCGGCGCAAGCAGCGCCTCGAGGCACGCGGCGAGGAGGAGCACGAAGGGAATGACCTGCGGGTCGGCGACGCTCCGCCAGCCGGCGGCGTCGACCGCCCAGAGGACGAGCACAAACGCGACGGCGCCGGCGACGCCGAGCGCGGTGCCCTTTGCGCCGTGGCGCGCGCGGCGGTGCCCGAGCTCGTGGGCCACGACCAGCCGCACCTCGGCCGGCGGCGCCTCCTGCGCCAGCGTGTCGAAGAGGACGACGCGCCGCGTGCTGCCCAGGCCGGAGACGTAGGCGTTCAGCTTGCGCGTGCGGCGGCTTGCGTCGATCACGAGTACCTCGCGAACCGGCACACCGGCCTGGTCGGCCAGCGCGCGTAACTCCGTGGCGAGCCGGGCGTCGGCGAGCGGCCGTGCACGGTTGAACAGCGGCTCGAGCACGACCGGCGCTGCCCAGTTCACGAGCAGCACGAGCGCGGCGGCGGCCACCGCGGCGACGAGCGGCCACCAGGACGGGAACGCGCGCGCCGCGGCGACGAGCCCCGCGAGCGCGGCCCCGGCGAGCACGACGCCGACGGCGAGGGATTTCAGCCGGTCGGCGCTCCAGCCGGCGACCGTCTGCGTCGAGAAGCCCCAGGCGTGCTCGTGCAGGTACCCCACCCAGAACGCGACCGGCAGCCGCACGAGCGTGCCGAGCACGATCGTGATGGCCGCGACGGCCGGCGCCGCCGCCCACCACGGCCAGCCGTCGAACGGGGCGAAGACCCACTCGCCGATGGCGCCGAAGGAGAGCACGGCCAGCAGCCCGACGCCGAGGGCGCCGTTCGCGAGCGCGGCGGAGTAGCGCGGCCGCCAGTAGCGGCGTGCGCGCTCGACCTGCTCGGAGCCGAAGAGGGTGACGGCGGCGCCGGTGCCCACACAAGGGTTCATAGCGCGGCCAGCTAGGTTCTCGCCGTGCGCGCCGTCCTCGCCGCCGCAGCCCTTGTGCTGGCCGCCGCCGTGTTGGCGACGCCCCGCGAGGCCGCAGCCCGCTACGCCTGCTCGAAGACCGGTGAGGTGCACTTCCGCGCCGCAGACGGCACGAAGCTGGCCGGGCTGCGCTTCGGCAAGAGCCACACCGCGGTTGTCTTCGCCCATGAGCTCGGCGGCGGCGCGTGCCAGTGGATGCCGTACGCGCGCCAGCTCGCCGCCAAGGGGTATCTCACCCTCGCCTTCGACTTCCGCGGCTACGGCTCCTCACAGACGCGAACCGGCAGCGCCAAGTGGCGCCTCCCGATGGATGTCAACGCGGCCACCAGGGAGGCCCGCAGGCTCGGAGCCAAGCACGTCATCCTCGTCGGCGCGTCGATGGGCGGCACCGCCGTCCTCACCGCCGCGCCGAACGTGCAGCCGCCCGTGAACGCTGTCGTCTCGCTCTCCGGGCCGGCCGAGTTCGGCCGGATGAAGGCCGACGCCGCGGCTGCGAAGCTCACCATGCCCGTCCTCTACATGGTCGGCTCGCTCGACCAGGACTTCGTCGCGGACGCGCACACGCTCTACGACGCAACCGCGTCGCAGGACAAGGCGCTCCAGGTGCGCGAGACGGCGGACCACGGAGTCCGGCTACTCGGCAGCGCCGCGACGCGCGCGATCTTCGAGCAGTTCCTGGCCGCGCACCGCTAGAGCGTTCACCTTTGGGGTCGAGCGGGTATTCGAAGGCCATGCCTCTCTACCGCCTCCGCGAGGACGACCCGACCGCCACGCTGGGCGAGCCGAACGCCCGCCCGATCGTCCCCAAGCGTCGGCGCCTGCGGCATGCTCCGGCGCCGCGGTCGCTTCGGCGGGCGAAGCCGCCGGCCAGACGCGCCGCGTAAGGCTGCGCGAGTGCGCCTCGAGCTCTGCTGCCGGTCCTGCGGCTACGGGGTCGTCGTCAGCGGGCGACCGCCCTTCTGCCCGATCTGCCGCTCGCAGGCGTGGGAGCGGCCCCGCCGCGTCAGCGGCCGAGCAGTCCCGCCACCGCGTTGATCGCGACAGCGAGGATCACGGCGCCGTAGAGGTACGACAGCAGGGCGTGCCGGATCAGCACGCGGCGGAGTCGCTTCGTCGACACTCCCGTGTCCGAGACCTGGTACGTCATCCCGATCGTGAACGCGACGTAGGCGAAGTCGTGGTAGTCGGGTGGGTCGTCCGGCGGAAAATCGATCCCGCCCACAGGTGGCGCGTAGTACAGGCGCGCGTACCGCAGCGTGTACACGGTGTGGACGCACATCCACGCGAGCACGACGCTCACGAGCGCGAAGAGGGTGATCGCGACGCGCGACGAGCCCGACTCGTCGCTCGCGTGCTCGAGCGTGAAGACGACGGCGATCAGGCTGGCCACGCCCGCGCCGAGCAGGATCGACTCCGAGGCTGCGCGCGAGGCATCCTCGCTCTGCGAGAGGGCCGATGTCCGGGTGGCGTTCTTGCCCCAGATGTCGCGCCACACGAGCGCGAGGTACGTGACCGCGGTACCGTCCCACAGCGCCAGCACGACCTCCGCCCAGCCGGCGCCGGCGACGAGCGCGACGACCCCGGCCGCCACGCCCACGACCGCGGACACCGCCAGCCGGCGCTGCGCGAGGCCGTGCACGACCCTAGGGGTGTTTGGCGGGATGGCCGATGAGTCGCCGCGGCACGCCGGCCAGGCTGCGTCCTCGGTTGCGCCCGTATGCCCGCATACGAACGCGCCCTGCGTCCTTGCCTGGGAACGTCCATCGCACCACGGCGCCGAGAGCCACCCCGCCAAACACCCCCTACGCCGTCTCGTATGCGGACTCGACGCTCGACGTGCCGCGCTCGGTCGCGCGCCGCTCCGCGTACCCGCCGGCGCGGAACGCCTCGACCGGGTCGTCCGGCACGCCCAGCTCGCGCCGTAGCTCGGCGAGCGCCGGCCGCACATCGGTCTCGTAGGCGTCCATCAGTACCCGATGCGCGCCGAGCACGTCGCCCTCGCGCTGGGCCGCGCCCAGCCGCTCAACGTCCACCAGCAGCGCCTTTGCGTACGCCGTCTGGATGTTCGACACCGACTGAATCATCGCGTCGATCTTCCCCTCGATGTTGTGGGACTGGTCGATCATGAACGCGACGTCCCGGGCGTCGTCGCCGGCCGCCGCGATCTCGCGCATGATCCGGAACAGCTCGAACGGGTCGATCGCGCCGACGATCAGGTCGTCGTCGGCGTACTTGCGGTTGTTGAAGTGGAAGCCGCCGAGCAGGCGCTCGGCGAGCAGCAGCGCGACGATCTGCTCGACGTTCGTGCCCATGGGGTGGTGGCCCGTGTCGACGAGCACCTGCGCCTGCTGGCCGAGCCGCCGGCAGACCAGCGCGGCGGTGCCCCAATCGGGCAAGTCGGTCGAGTAGAAGCCCGGCTCGAAGAACTTGTACTCGACCAGCAGGCGCATGCCCGCGGGCAGTCGGTCATATAACGCTTGCAGCCCCTCGAGCAGCCGCTCGTGGCGCCCGCGCAGGTCGTCCTGGCCGGGGTAGTTCGTCCCGTCGGCGAGCCAGAGGCTGATGAGCGTGGAACCGACCTCCTCGGCGATCCCGACGCATTCGAGGCAGTGCTCGAGCGCCTTGGCGCGCACTGTCGGGTCGGGATGGCAGAGGCTGCCGAGCCGGTAGTCGTCGTCGCCGAACAGGTTCGGGTTGACGGCGCCGATCCGGATCCCGAGGCCCTCCGCGTGCCGGCGCAGCTCGCCCCAGTCCTCGACGCGGTCCCACGGGATGTGGATGGCCACGCTGGGACAGACGCCCGTCAGCTCGTTGACCAGCGCCGCGTCAGCGAGCTTCTCCCACACGTTCCGCGCCGCGCCCGCCCACGGGTACACGTGGAAGCGCGTCCCCGAGTTGCCGTAGCCCCACGACGGCGTCTCGATCTCGAGGCGGCGGAGCCGGTCCAGCACGAGCGCCAGTCTGACACGAAGCCGGGGCCGTCCCCTGCGCAAGGAAGATCCGGGATCTCGCGTAGCGGGAATCGGGCACGAAGCGGATGGCATGTGAGGCGTTCGGCGCGACTTTGTGTCACGTCGAACAAGGAGGGCCAACGATGCTCGCCGAAGCCGGAGAGGTTCTCGGGACGATCTTGGTGTTCGCCTTCGTCGCCTTCACCATCGGGTTTGTGTTCTACGCGCTCGTCCGGCCGTTCACGCATACCCATTACGAGCACCGGACCGGGCTCTGGAACCACCTGCCGTGACATCCTGACGCGGTTGCCGGTGCAAAAGGGGCTGTCCCTCGTGTCTCGGCACGGGACAGCCCCCGCTCGATGCAAGTATCCCCGCGTGCGCATCGCCCTGTTCGTCACCTGCCTCACGGACACGCTCCTGCCGGACACGGGGATCGCGACCGTGCGGCTGCTGGAGCGCCTGGGCCACCAGGTGACGTTCCCGCGCGAGCAGACCTGCTGCGGCCAGATGCACCTCAACACTGGCTACCAGGCCGAGGCGCGCAAGCTCGCCCGCCGCTTCGTCCGCGTCTTCGGCGACGAGGAGGTGATCGTCGCGCCGTCCGCCTCCTGTGTCGGCACCGTACGCGAGTACTACCCGCGGCTCGCGGAAGGCGACCCGGCGCTGGCGCGGCGGGTCGACGAGGTGGCGCCGCGGGTCGTCGAGCTCAGCGAGCTGCTCGTGGGCCGGCTCGGGCTCGAGGACGTCGGCGCCTCGTTCCCGCACCGCGTGACCTACCACCCGACATGTCACTCGCTGCGCGCACTCCACCTCGGCGACGCGCCCTACCGGCTGCTGCGCGCGGTGCGCGGGCTCGACCTGGTCGAGCTGGGGGAGGAGCGGGAGTGCTGCGGGTTCGGCGGCACCTTCGCCGTGAAGAACGCCGACACGTCCGCGGCGATGCTGGCGGACAAGGTGCGGAGCATCCTCGACACGCGCGCCGAGGTCTGCAGCGCGGTCGACAACTCTTGCCTGCTGCACATCGGCGGCGCGCTCTCGCGGCTCCGGTCGGGGGTGCGCACGGCCCACCTCGCCGACATTCTCGCCTCGGCATGAAGAGCGGCTTCCCCGCCGCCGCACGCGAGGCCCTGCAGGACACGCAGCTCCGACACAACCTCGGCGTCGCGACGCGCACGATCCGTGAGCGGCGCGCCCGCGCGGTCGCCGAGCTGCCCGACTGGGAGGAGCTCCGCGAGGCCGGCGCCGCGCTCAAGCGACGCGTGCTGCGCGACCTCGACGGCTACCTGCTCGAGTTCGAGGCTGCCGTCGAGAGCGCCGGCGGCCACGTGCACTGGGCGCGCGACGGCACGGAGGCGGGGCAGGTCGTCACCGAGATCGTCCGCGCCACCGGCGCGCGGGAGGTGGTCAAGGTCAAGTCGCTGACGACGGATGAGATCGAGCTGAACGAGTCCCTCGGCCGTGGCGGCATCGACGTCGTCGAGACCGACCTGGCCGAGCTGATCGTGCAGCTCGCCGGCGAGGAGCCCTCGCACATCCTCGTCCCCGCGATCCACAAGAACCGTGTCGAGATCCGCGACCTCTTCCGCCGCTCCTTCGGTCTGCCCGAGCTCTCCGACGACCCGCAGGAGCTGGCCGCGGCCGCGCGTGCGCACCTGCGCGCGAAGTTCCTCTCGGCGCGCGTCGCGGTCAGCGGCGCCAACTTCGCGATCGCCGAGACCGGCACCGTCTCGGTCGTCGAGTCGGAAGGCAACGGCCGCTTCTGCACGACGCTGCCCGAGACGCTCATCACGGTCGTCGGGATCGAGAAGCTGATCCCGGCCCCGGAAGACCTCGAGGTCTTTCTCCAGCTGCTGCCACGCTCCTCGACCGGCGAGCGCATGAACCCGTACACCACGCTCTGGACCGGCGTCACACCGGGCGACGGGCCGCAGGACTTTCACGTCGTGCTGCTCGACAACGGCCGCACGGACGTGCTCGCCGACGAGGTCGGCCGCGAGACGCTCGCCTGCATCCGCTGCAGTGCGTGCCTCAACGTCTGCCCGGTCTACACGCGCACCGGCGGGCACGCCTACGGATCGGTCTACCCGGGGCCGATCGGGGCCATCCTGACGCCGCAGCTGCGCGGCGTGGGGGAGGCGGCGAGCCTGCCGTACGCGTCCAGCCTGTGCGGGGCCTGCTACGAGGTCTGCCCGGTCAAGATCGACATCCCGCGCGTGCTCGTCCATCTGCGCGGCCGCGTGGTCCAGGAGGGGGCCGCCCCGCCCAGCGAGCGGGCCGCCATGCGCGCGCTCGCGTGGACGTTCGCCGGCGAACGCCGCTACCGGAGCGCCCAGAAGGCCGGCCGGGCGGGCAGCCGGCCGTTCGCGCGCGGCGGGCTGATCCACCGCCTGCCCGGCGTCGGCGCCTGGACCGAGACGCGCGACCTGCCGCGGTTCCCGCGCCGGACCTTCCGCGAATGGTGGGATGAGCGCCGCGCGTGAGGAGATGCTCGGCCGGGTCCGCCGCGCGCTGGGGAACCGCGGTGGCGAGGTCGACGTGCCGCGCGAGTACCGCTGCGAGGCCCATGGCGGGTCACTCGACCGCTTCGTCGAGCGCCTGCACGACTACGGCGCGGGCGTGCGCTTCACCGACGCGGACGGCGTCGCCGCGGCGGTTGCCGAGGCCTGCGCGGCGCGGGGCGTCGCGCGCATCGCCGTCCCGGTGGGCTTCCCCGAGGCGTGGCGGCCGGGAGGCGTCGAGATCATCGTCGACGAGGGGCTCGCGCCGGGCGAGCTCGAAGCGATCGGCGCCGCCGCGACCGGTGCGGCGCTCGGCATCGCCGAGACCGGCACGATCGTGCTCGACGCGGGGGAGGGCCAGGGACGCCGCATCCTGAGCCTCGTGCCCGACGTCCACGTGTGCGTGGTCCGCGCCGGCCAGGTGGTGGACGGCGTGCCGGCGGCGATGCGCGCACTGGCGGAAGGCTTTCGGACGACGCGGCGCCCCGTGACGTTCATCTCCGGCCCTTCCGCGACCGCGGACATCGAGTTCCAGCGGGTCGAGGGCGTGCACGGCCCGCGGCAATTCGAAGTCGTTCTTGTAAGCGACTGATTTTCGTTGTCGCTCGTTTCGAAAGCGCCGCGAAGCGCTTGACACACCCCGCACGAAAGGAATAGGCTCGCCGCGGCTTGCCGAAGAATCCCCGAACGGCGCACAATCTCCCGGGTCTGCCGCAGAACGAGCGCATGCAACAGGTGCTGCAGATGCTCGAGACCCGCGATTCCGTTCAGGTTACGGAACTTGCGGAAACGTTTTCGGTTTCGGAGGTCACCATCCGCAGCGACCTCACCGAGCTCGCGCGCCAGGGCCTCGTCGCGCGCGTGCGCGGCGGGGTGCGGCCGCTGGACCGCGGCAACTCGGAGCTCGGCTTCGACTTCCGCCTCGGTCTCGAGGTCGACCGCAAGCGCGCCGTCGCCCGCGAGGCGGCGAAGCTGATCGGCGACGGCGAGGCGATCGCCCTCGACGCGAGCACGACCGCCTACTACCTGGCGCTGGAGCTGCGCTCGAAGCGCGAGCTCGTCGTGGTCACGAACGGGATCCTGATCGCAGCCTCGCTC